>JALNWK010000107.1 GCA_023230925.1 Limnochordia bacterium | reverse complement strand
CAAAGGAGTGGGTATGCGCTGGAGTGAGGAAGGGTTCAACCATCTACTTCACCTACGTTTGGATTGGGTAAACGGAAGATTTGATGACCAACTCTTCTCCCCCCAATAACTAAATACGCCCCTTTGGGTTTCTTCCTGACGATGTACCAAGTGAATTCTGACATCATGCTCTATGTATGTTCATTGATTTTTCAGTAGTGCAATTGTGGCATAGTATGTTATCTCCGCTGCTTGGTCGGTGTGATTATCGATGATTTGGCTGCACGGTTGATCCGGATTCAGCGAATTACATGCGCTCCGTGAATTGTGGGTTCCTTATCTGATCGTTACCGGAGGGTGCCCTTGGTAACGGTCGTCCCCACAAGGTCATATGTCTGAAAGCACATAAGAGTACATAGACGAATTGGCCGAAATTGTATTCAGGAGACTATATATTACGTTACGGCTTGACCTAGGATATAAGTCTATAGTATTCAGGATGAATGTCAATTACATGAATTCCATATAGTATACGATGATGTTCGAAAAAAGAGTGACTGAAGTATGTGGGCTGTACTATGGCAGTTTTGTTTCCCGCAATACCGTTGGCATTGGTAGTATGAATGCCACTGTTACGCGTTTGGTATTGGGGGCTGGGGAGGAACGAGCTTAGCAGAGTCTTTTTGTCTTCGAGCGCAAAACTCTGGGACGATTAAAAGCTTGTAGTTCAGGTATTTGTTGGAACCCCGCTATAACAAATGAAGATATAGAGTATAAGGACGAAGAATATAAGTAAATAGAAGTTAATGCATACTATAGGCAATAATATAAACCGGGACAGAGTAGGTTACCGAGCTCTCGATGATTTAGCACTGAGGAACAGCTTGAAAAGTGCAAGTTACCTAGATTAGAGCGGTTGTGGACTAAGGTGTCGTGCGAAGCTGTTG
This sequence comes from Limnochordia bacterium, assembly GCA_023230925.1. Taxonomy (NCBI): domain Bacteria; kingdom Bacillati; phylum Bacillota; class Limnochordia; species Limnochordia bacterium. Next base: position 1,781 of record JALNWK010000107.1, on the reverse strand, counting down.
TATTATTATCAAGGGTTAAGGTCACCTAAGGGCGTAATTCTTACCTGTGCAGTAAACTAGGGTAGATTGGTTGGACTGATGTTTGGGTTTGGGAAGTACGATAATCACAGTGGTGAAGGAGGTGGATTCTTTAGAAATTTGATTGTGGTTCTCTGCTTATACAGTAAAAGGGAGGTTATACTATGAGCTTGGAGCGCATCTGCGATTCATTAGCAGTTAAAGCGACATTGATCACGTTCCTCACATTGTCATTATTTGCGGGAATTCTTTACACGGTTGGAGAAGCCAAGACAACGATCGAGTTATGGACGGTTCAGCATCTTTGGTATAAGAGAATGGAAGAGGCGATTGAGCAATTTATGCTCGAGTACCCAGATATCGAGATTGACATTGTCTACGTGCCTGGTTCCTGGGGTGAATTACATGAAAAGCTCATGTTGGCCGCAGCCACAGACGGTTTACCAACAATTGCTTGGTCACATACTGAGAAAAATATTCACCTTGAGGACAAGGATTTGCTCGCTCCAATTCCCTGGGATAGATTACCCTATGGTGTAGAAGACTTCATGAACTACGAGCAGATGTACAACTATAATGGAGAGTACTATCGGTTTCCGTGGGGAATGCTCAATGGTGTTCTATACTACAACCGGTTCTTGCTAGACCAATCTGGGGTATCAGAGTATGATTTGCCCACTTCGTTTGAGGAGATGACGAGGTTAGCCCGTAAATTGACACAGATGGATGCCAGCGGGGATGTTACTCAATACGGGTTCGCCAACGGACCAATTTGGCAATGGTTTGACGTGTTTTACCAACATGGTGAATATTTGTTCAAGGAGGATGGAACGCCGAACCTTGCTTCGCCGGCTGGAATCAATAGTATGGAGGTATTGTTTGATTTACTAGAAGCCGGCGGGCGTCGACAGGGGGTCCAGAACGCAGGATTTAGGGACGGCAATGTAGTTATGCAATATGAGTGGGCCTGGATGGCTGCACAGATCAGAGAGCATCGGCCCGATTTGGATTTTGGAATTGCAGTTCCGCCCACTATTAGCGGTTCTTTGACTCCTGCTTTTGGCCGTATGAACTGTGAAGAAGGCTTTTGCGTGTTTAAGCAGGCTTCCCCTGAAGAACAAGAGGCCGCGTGGAAGCTGCTCGCGTACCTACTGGATGATGACGATTTCCTTTTAGATTTGTCGAAGACCGGGATTGGCCTCACACCGAAATATGAACTGTGGTCGGACCCTGTAGTAAAAGATGATCCGGCACTATGGGTTCAAGCCCAGACCTTACCATATTCCGTTTACCAGGCAGACGTTCAGTTTGTAGTAGACATATTAGGTGGTTTGATGGGTCAGGCCGAAAGAGGCGAGATTTCGCCCCAACAGGCTCTTATGACAGCCGATGTGGAACTTGCTGCTGAACTTGCAAGAAGTAAACGACGGATCAATGAACGGAATTACGTTTTTGAAGACTAATAGAGGATTGTGCATGGTGCGGGTTATGCTGCACCATGCATATATGTTAGGTGTTTCAAGCTAAAAAAGGAGCCAAAGGGGGAGTTACGCGCACTCCCTATGGCTAATACTCCATAAGCGATGGGACATTGAATCAGCGTTTAACGATCTTAAGAATAACTGGGCCTTCAGTCATTACTGTTGTCGTCACCCGAATGCTATCAAGACCGTCTACCTGCTGTTTATGATCGCGTACAACCTATTGGCTCTATTTCATCGCAATCACCTGTGGTGGGACAAGGACCTACATCGTACTACTTT
>JALNWK010000106.1 GCA_023230925.1 Limnochordia bacterium | reverse complement strand
CCATGGCCTCGGAGGGCCATGATCCTGCCAGCAACTCTAACGTGCTGTCCTTCTAATTGATCAAAATTGTCAATAATATCTGTCGCACGATGAGTCACCTCAAAACTCCTGCCGAAGGGATCAATCCCAGCCTCATCCAACTCTTTCTTCTTGGCAAGGCGGGCTTGCATTTGATCATTCATTTCCTCGGCCGCCTGGATGTCCTCGGGCGGCAGCCTATTAGTCACCAAAACACACCTCCGCAAATCACTCACTACTTATTAATATCCAGAATCTCGAAATGCAAAACACCAGCTGGCACTGTTACCGCCACCTGGTCTCCAATGGTTTTCCCAAGCAAAGCACGGCCTACAGGGGATTCATTGGAAATACGATGATTCGATGGATCCGCCTCTGCTGAACCCACGACCTTGTACCTCCACTCTTTCCCGGTGCCTAGCTCCTTGACTACAACCGTATAGCCTACCTTTACTTCCTCAGTATCATCATCTTCGTCGTTGTTGATGAGTACTGCATTGCGCAGAATACCACGAATCTTAGAGATTCTGGCCTCTACCTGGGCCTGTTCATCCTTGGCCGCATCATATTCCGAATTCTCACTGATATCCCCAAATCCCAGTGCTTCTTTGATCCGTTCGGCTACCTCGCGACGTCTTACTCGTATGAGATAATCCAACTCCCCTTCCAACTTTTCCAAACCTTCCCGTGTCAGGAGAACTTCCTTTTCAGCCATTGCTACCCCTGGTCTCCTTCCCTAGAATCGATGTGATTAATTATAGTAGCAAAGCCTCCGGGTGTCAACTGTTCCGCTCCTGGTTTATTCTGTGCGTAAGGCGGAAGCTAATTGGACCACCAATTCGGGGGATACATACTTATCCGCTTCCAAGGGCGAACTACCAAGCTCTACACCAATTACTTGGTTGCCCAGAATCTCCTCGGCCATTTTAATCCGCATGTCTGAACCCAAAAATACCACGCTATCATATTTCTGTAGCCCACTAACAAGCTCCATAATCTGGTTAAACAATGCCGCGCCCGTCAATTCCTCCACAAAGTCCCATCGCTCATTGTTAGTAAGAATCAGGACATAATCAAAGCCCTGTTCCTTGGCCGTCTTGACTATTTCTTCCTTGTTGGCAATGGGAAAACCAATTAAGGCTGTTTTTCTACCCTTCCTAATCTCACCGATACTCTCCAATCGGGACACAAAAGTCCTGTCCACACCAACCGCGTTGGCAACCTCCTGCTGTGAAATACCCTTAGCCCGCAACTCCAAGATCTTAGTCACTGCGGTCTCGATCTTCTCGGTGCTGATGAGTTTATCGCCGATTCTAATCAGTTCAAACTCCTGTGCCACGTCAATCACTCCGGGTGATGATGTTCTGCTTGAACACTGCTGTCCTTTAGATACCTCTCGTACTCCCGTAAAATCCGTAGGTATTCATCAATACCCCTCGCCCGGTTGATCGCCTGTCGTACTTCTGCCGACCCGGGCATACCTTTCAGGTACCATCCAATGTGCTTTCGCATTTCCAGGGAAGCGATATACTCACCCTTTGCTTCAGTTGCCATCAGCGCATGCCGAAGCACCATAGCAAGACGGTCCTCAAAGGAAGGTTCAGGCAGTAGCACTCCTGTCTTCAGGTACTCCACGCATTGCTTGAAAATCCAGGGATTCCCCCGTGCCCCTCGACCAATCATCACCGCATCACAGTTGGTCTTGGAAATCATACTGACCATATCCAGCGGAGAATTAATATCACCATTACCAATCACAGGAATGGTGACTCGTTTCTTAACCTTCCCAATAATAGTCCAATCGGCACGTCCCTGGTAAAACTGCTCTCTAGTACGGCCATGGACTGTAATGGCAGAGGCCCCAGCCTGCTCAGCAACTTCGGCTAACTCAGATGCCAGAGCATCCTCATTATTACCCCAGGCCTTCCGGATCTTGACAGTCACTGGCACGTCCACCGCATCTACCACCGCCCGAATGATCTCCGCAGCCAACGGTAAGTCTTGCATCAGAGCTGAACCAGCACCGTGGCGAACCACCTTGGGAACAGGACATCCCATGTTAATGTCAAATAGGTCAGGATGAAGGGCCATAAGCTGTTGGGCGGCTTTTGCAAGAATCTCAGGTCGGGAACCAAAAAGCTGGATGCCAATTGGGCGTTCATTCTCGGAAAAACGTGCTAGTTCCTCTGTCTTTCTATTCCCGTGCATAATGGCTTCAGCACTAATCATTTCTGTAAAGACGAAGCCAGCTCCCATTTCCACCGCTAGTTGTCGAAATGCACTGTCGGTGACTCCCGCCATTGGGGCCAGGAATACACGGTTGCCAATCAAGAGGTTTCCTATTGCAACTTCTCGCACACGCCCAAACTCCTAAAAAATGCGTTCTTCCCTCTTCAATGAGAAAAGAACGCATTATCCTGATAATCTGCTACTCCTCGGTGATCCCATATTTCCTTCGGAACCTGTCCACACGCCCGTCTCGGGTCGTATGTCTTTGCCTTTGACCTGTATAAAACGGGTGACACTTAGAGCAAATCTCCACCCGAAGGTTTTCCTTGGTCGATAACGTCTCAAAACTTTCCCCACACGCACAAGTGACTCTGGTCTTATAAACCTGGGGATGAATACCCTTTTTCACACTCTTTCACCTCTTTTGACCTGGTCACTAAACCAAGCCTTCCTATAAATCGAATACATTATAACACACGAGATTAGAGTAAAGCAACGAACAGCCGAACCTTCGCTGGAAAAGCATAAGAGTATCTACTGCCGGCCAGCAACAATGTGGCCTGCCGGCGAACTTCAGACTGAAGGTGTTTTCAGGACACATAGCTTCTCTCAAGTCTAGGATACGACAAGGTGTTCAAAAACCAAAATCGAAGGATAATCACTTTCTAGAAGCGAGAATTCTCGGTAAAAGCTGTGTTGATAATCAGATCAGCAAATTCTTCGTTCGTTTCGGTCTTGGTCAGCCGTTCAATCAATAGGTCCGTTGTGTCAGCAGTACCTAAGGAACTCAATGCCTTTCTAAGGATCCACATCATCTGCAGTTCACTATTATTCAAGAGTAATTCTTCCTT
>JALNWK010000105.1 GCA_023230925.1 Limnochordia bacterium | reverse complement strand
GTCAGCGAATCTATAACATGGATAGTTAAAGGTCTTACCTCCACTGTTTGCCCAAATCGACACGAAGTCAATACTAATATAACGACAACTAATACAAGAGTAATCACTATTCGATTCATTGCAATCCAACCCCCGTTCTAAATCTGGTCAAGTAATCTTTTGTAGCCTCTTGTGCTTCTAATACTCTGGGTTCAGGATTACGTGGTGTCCCAGCTTTATCAGCACCTTTACCCTTTGGTCCCAAATGATGATATACTGTTATTCCCAAAACGCTGAGACTATCTACAAATTTATCAGCATGAGCGGATATATCTTGTATTGCATGCAACCCCTTATCCAAATGTATCATAGCTTCGGCTTCTAGAATTGAAACCCTAATATCATTAATCCACTTCATTGGTTCTCCCCCTATTTGGCCTCTGGGATAATAATCTAAATATATAGCGTAAACCGGAAGTTATATGTCTGGAGGGGTCCTCCAGATCACTACTGCCATAGCTTTACTGGCATTGGCAAATTCCCATCCACCCCTCCGGCCGCTTCCTTGCATCTAGGTCCAAGCACCTTTCGATAGTTATTGGTACCCCACGACCAGACCGTACCATCAACTCGCAGGGCCAATGAGTGGGTACTACCACCAACAACAGCAATTATATTTGTTGGACCTTTCACTTGCACGGGTGTGCCTAGCCCTATTGGGTGTCTTGACAAGTACTCCGTTCCATCACCGAGCTGCCCAGATTCATTTCGTCCCCAGGCCCAGCTAGTAGCAGCACTTTCAGCGACTACAATGATCGTATGACCCTCCCCAGTACCAATGACAGCTGCAGAAAGGCCAACAACGGGAACTGGTTGGTAGCTGTAGTCTTGTTCCATATCCCCTTGGCCTAACTGTCCGCATCTATTGCTACCCCAAGTCCAGACTGTACCGTCAGATTGTAGCGCCACGCTATGCTCGGCACCTGCGGCAATGGAGACGATATTTGTCAAATCTGCCACCGGTACTGGAATGGAGTAATCGTCCATCGTGGCAAGCGCATTGCCCAATTGACCAAGGGAATTGTCTCCCCATGCCCAAACGGTGCCACCTGAATCCAAGGCAATCGTGTGGTTTGCTCCTAGAGCAACTGTAACTATGTCTTCTAGGCCATTCACTCTTATGGGAACATAGTTTTTTGAATCTGACTGATATCCGAGTTGACCACAGTCATTGCTTCCCCAAGTCCACACACTACCTGTGGCATCTACGGCCGCAATATGTTTTGGACCACCGGCGATGAGGATTATATCTCCAAGCCCCGGAATCTGTACAGGGATCGGACTATTCGCAAGATTCTCATCCCCTAGCTGCCCATACTCGTTCCTTCCCCATACCCAGACGGTACCATCATGCGCTAGGGCCGCCGTGTAGTTTTCACACGCGGTGATGGCAACCATATCTCTTAGTCCTTCCACTTGTACAGGGTCCAGACTCTCCTCGAAGGAACCGTTGCCCAACTGACCGGAGGAATTCCACCCCCAAGTCCAAACGGTGCCATCCGTTCTTAAGACAACAGAATGGGAATCCCCAGCAGCAATACCAACTGCCTTCTTATCTACGTGGGGATAATAGCCTGAACGTAGATAGGGATAGTACCTCCCATCGTCTATCTCCCAAGTAGAATCGAAATCCCATCCGACGTATGTTGCCCTGCTAACCATCTCCGCGGTGGTTTTCGGGCTCCCTTTTCCGAAGTCCAAAACTCCGGTGCCATCTCTATCGTAGAAACTGCCGACGATACTCCCTGAGTTAGAGGCAACAAGCCCGCCCCTAGTCATGGCCCTTCGGATGTGCCCGGTGGCATAACTATGGATAACATCGCCTGTATTATATCCCACTAACCCACCACAGCCCGGTCCCTCAATAGAGCCTGTAGCATAAGTATTGACGATGGTACCCCCGCTATTTGTCCCTACCAAGCCACCCACCCAAGCCCGACCTGTAACGGTGCACGACGCATAACTATCGCGGATCTCCCCGGCATTGTATCCGACAAGACCACCGCTACCCACCACATCACCAGTAGCGTAACAGTTAAGAATACTACCCTGATTGTGGCCGACTAACGCACCAACTTCCCATACTCCTGCCACACTTCCGCTTACAGAGCAATTGACCACTCTTGCATTCGCCTTTAGGACCGCGCCGACCAGCCCACCTACCCGGGAAGCTTCTCCTTGGATATGGACAGTCTCTAGTTTCATGTTCTTCAGCTCAGCTCCAGAACCAAGACATGCAAACAGTCCGACATGCACGATTTGCGAAGAATCAATGCCTAAGCTGGTAATTCGGTGCCCATCCCCATCATAAGTCCCTGTAAAGGCCTCCGTCTCAGAACCGATCGGCTTCCATCCATTTCCCCTGCTTATACCAAGACGAGCAAGAAGCGACGAATCGAGGCTATATCGGGCAAGATCAATGTCTCCTACTTGTCTAAAGTGTTTATCCAGATAATACCGCACATTATTCAGCTCTTTGGCCGTAGCAACCAAATAGGGATCGTCTTTAGTACCACTTCCCCCGGTGAATTCCCTTCTTTGGCATCCACCAAAGACTATCGCGAGTATAATCAGCAAGATCACCGTCGTTGTCTGACTAAATCCTCTTTGCGAAAACACATCCATAGTGAATTGGCCTCCCTTGGCGTAGGAGGGCCGTTGAAGTCCTCCTCGGAATTACGTTCTCAATCTAACCGTGATCTTAGCCTAACAAAGGCAGAACAATTATTCTAGGATCAAGGATTCTTCATCCGGCGTCGAAACCGCCAGTGGTCCAAAAGCCTTTTCGCACTGGAACATCCACGTCCATCGTACATACTTCATCGTCGTGTTTACCCTTTGTGTGGGTGTCAACCCATATCAAGTAGAATAGATACCTTAAGCCTGTTCAGCAGAGCATTCCTGTGGAATGTGCAACTGCCAACACAAGAAGACTCCATTCCAACGTTGACCGTGGTAATTCCGGGACTGTTTACCCTTCTCTATGGGCCGGTATTAACATTCCGTTCTAAACCAGGTTTTCTATAGAACAGACGCCAGCGTGGCCTGACAAAAGGAACGTCCTTTAGCCAGAATTGGAGTAAGTACATTGAACCTAGATCAGGCAAGCTGATTTGCCAAGGCTGATAGTATTGCTAGTTTGCATGGCCTTTCAGGATCACAAAAAGTGAGTAGATTTCTTTAAGTTCGTATGGCGATAGTCTCTTCCTTG
>JALNWK010000104.1 GCA_023230925.1 Limnochordia bacterium | reverse complement strand
TTATTCCTTGTCCAGCAAACAAAAAAAGACCCGCGTCTAAACGACTTAGGTCTTACTCCAAGTGTCTCATTTAATATGCTTGGATCATGCAGTTTTTGTCTCAAATAATGTGGTGCCTAACACTAATAGTGACTCTGACAGCGATATCCCGAAGCCCTCGCGCTAGCAGGAATCTTCTTCAGCTTGTTAGAATATATTGCGTATTACACGATGAAAGGGGGAATATACCCATATGTCATGCATCGAAGTAGAGAAACTGCAAAAGTTCTATGGTGACTTTAGGGCCGTAGACAATATTTCCTTCAATGTGCCCACAGGAACAGTGTTCGGCATGTTGGGCCCAAACGGTGCGGGAAAAAGCACGACAATGGAAATCCTCATTGGACTCAAGAAGCAAACAAGCGGCACGGTAAGAATCTTAGGTCTAGACCCGCAGAAACAGCCGGACAAACTTAAAGGATCCATCGGAGTTCAACTGCAGACTGCTGCAATGTACCCTCGCCTAACGGTTCGGGAGATCTTGACCCTTTATGCAAGCCTTTATACAAACCCACTCCCGGTGCAGGAAGTAATGGAACTTGTTGGTCTAAAGGACAATGCAGGCGCGCAAACCCGCACTCTATCCGGCGGGCAGAGACAGCGTCTTGCACTAGCCACCGCATTGATTAGCAACGGGGATCTACTGTTTTTAGACGAACCCACCACTGGATTAGATCCCCAGTCCAGACGCACCCTTTGGAACGTGGTACTAGACTCAAAGAATCAAGGGAAAACCGTGTTCTTGACCACCCACTACATGGATGAAGCGGAACGTCTTTGTGATTACATTATTATCGTGGACCACGGCCGGATCATTGCCCAGGGCTCGCCCCAATCACTTATTGAGGAGAATTTTTCTGAAAGGGCCGTTGAGTTCTCCACACCCTTGCATTGGGCTAATTCAGATCTCGAAGACCTCACAGGAGTCACACGTATGCAAATGGAAGGCGATAGAGTCACTTTGTATACTTTAGATCCAGCCAACACCGTAGCGGCATTGATGGAGTACGTCACATCAGGCAACCGAGTATTGGAGGGTTTTAACGTTCGAACCGCCACCCTTGAGGACGTCTTCCTCAAGCTAACCGGAAGGAGGATTCGTCCCCAATGAGAAAACTGTGGCTTCTTACAATTGCCAACATTAAGGAAATCCTACGGGACCCAATGGCTCTTTTTTGGTTTTTTGCTTTTCCAATCATTTTCATGTTCCTTTTCGGCAGTATCTTCTCTAGCGAAAGCAGCCAGGAGTTCTCCATTGGACTTGTCGTGGAGCAACCAAGTCCCCTGTCCGAAAGTATTGGTGAGACACTAAGCTCCATCCCTAATTTCCAGGTCCTTCCTGGTACACAGGAAGATGAACTTAGGGAACTTAAAAGGGGTAACCGAAGCCTGGTCTTGATAATCCCTGATCTATCCTTTGAAGGCACCGCACCCGTGGAGATTCCTGTATACTACGATGCTAGTCAAAGCCTTACTAGCCAAGTGCTTCTACCGGCAGTGGAGCAGATATTCGTGCAGATAGAGCGTCAGATCACCAAACAGCCCCAACTACTCCAGGCAGTTCCCACCGCCATCCAAGCGGAGGGACTAACAACAGTTGATTTCATCATGCCGGGCATCTTGGCCATGGCATTGATGCAGCTAGGCCTTTTTGGCTCCCTACGCCTAATAAGTCTTAGAGAGCAGAAGATTCTCCGGAACCTCGGCGTAACTCCTCTCAATAGAAGCTACTTAGTGCTCACCGAGATCATCGTTCGGCTTTGCATGGGTCTGGTGCAAACGATTATTATCACGACCCTTGGTCACTTTGTCTTTGGGATTCACATTGTAAGCAGCCTAGCTACTGTGTGGTCCATCGCCCTTTTCGGTGCTGCAGTCTTCACAAGTCTAGGATATATGGTGGTTTCCTTTGTTCGTTCAGAGGAAGCGGCTGTGGGCCTGATTCAAGTAATCCAGTTTCCAATGATGTTTTTATCCGGCCTTTTCTTCCCCAGGGAAATCCTTCCTGGCTTCCTGCAACCAGTAACCAAGGTATTCCCCCTTACCTACTTGACCGATGCCCTAAGGCTAACCATGGTCGGAGACACCTCTGTGCCCCCTCTGTCCCTGAATCTTCTCGTCTTATCCGGCTGGTTAGTAGGTTGCTTGTTGATTACTGTCCTGTTTTGGAAGTGGGAGTAAAGCCTTTGGCCTGTTCCTCTGGCACAGGCCATCTTCCTTTACTTATGAGCGTACCGATTTCAGTCTTTGATCCCTGCATAAAGGCTGCTTCCAACAACTCACTTTCCCCAAGAAAGCCGATCACTCGACACTGACGGTCCAAGACCCAAATAATGTGATAGTCCTTGTAGTTCAAGTTGGATACGACCTCCTTAATCGTTGTATCCAACACAAAGGCTAGGTGACGGGTTGAACTTCTGTTTTGCGCTAATAGTCGAAGCCGTCTAGCAAGCAAGTATCCCATGAAAACATAGCTGCTTTGTTTGCGTTCCTCTTGAAGACTTAGAAGGATAAAAACTCCCAAGCAGATCAGCAAGACACTACTTATATTATAGAACAGCAAAGCGGTTCCTGAGACTATTGATAACCAACCCACCACCCCGCTTATCTTAATCGACAGCCCCGTGCCTCGCCTGTAACCCTTGTTCATTACAAGACTGGCTCGCAGTAAACGTCCTCCGTCCAGTGGCAATGCTGGCAAGAGATTAAGCAATCCGAGTACCAAGTTGATATGCATCAGTTCAAACGAGTAAGGCAATCTTAGACAATAGGCCAGGGCAGCGAGTATACCCAATCCGATACTAAACAAAGGACCAACAATAGAAACACAAGCCTCAAGCATAGGGTCAACCCCGAGGGTTTCCACTAGTCTAACAACTCCTCCAAAAGGCAGTAGTTCAACAGCATCAACAGTGAGACCACTTCGCTTAGCCATCCATACATGAACCAACTCGTGCAACAATACCGATACTGTGAAGAGAAAGCCTAGCGGCAGTAGACCAACAAACCATATGACTATTAGTACCGCAATCAGAAAAGGATTAATCTGAAATTTAACTCCACCAATGCGCACCGGACCACCTACCTAGTTAGCACTTCTAAATCCTATGCGCAAATAACGACTAATATTATTCATAGTCACCAGCACTTCCGCAACTAAGATGGGAAAACCAGGTTAAGGAATAGTGTTTATGCACGTTAGGCACAGTATCATATGTATTGGGAACTATCGAAAAAGTTATCAGGCAATTCGCGCGCATCGAT
>JALNWK010000103.1 GCA_023230925.1 Limnochordia bacterium | reverse complement strand
CAACACGCGCCGCGTACAAAAACGGTTAGGTTATCTTAGCCCATTGGAATGGCTAAACCATTACACGGAAGAGCTTTTAGTGAGTGTCGCTTAGTAGAGTGTCCGGGAAAGTGTTGACAACCCAACCTACCATATCTACATTGCCGAGCGAACATTTCCCCTACTCCTTCCGCTTTTTCTAGCCATTAGTTGTTTATCACGTCCACGTACAAAGAAACTTCCATTTCGTAGAGGAGTATATTGGATTTTTACCATGCAGCGCAGCATCTGTGGGAAGCTGTCCGAATATGGCTAGATGGACGTACTAACTAAGCCAAGGAATGGTTTGGGAGTGCTAGGCACCGTTTGCGCCATGGTCAACACAATGAGGTTATCCAGGATGTTCAAAACGCCCTCTCTATCCCGGGGTTGCCTAGTGGCGCATACAGAGCTCTGGCTAATCTGCTTCAGTGTCTGGAAACACATCGCGAACACATAGACTATAAAAGGTCTAAGGAGCTAGACCTACCCATCGGTAGTGGCATGGTAGAAAGTGCCTGCAAATGGTTAATACAGCAACATTTCAAAGGAGACCCCCATGTGGCTGGCGCCACACCATCGAATAGATGAAAACTGGAGCGAGGTTAGGGGTATAATTATTCTGCGGCTGGCGAACAGAGATCGAACTTCACTTGGTGCCTTGAGCCCGATGAGTAGACGGACCCTAGTAATCCTAGGTAGCACGCATTGTTGCAACTTCAATAGAAGGAGGCACGCAGGGCAGAATACCGAAGACAGATTGCTGCATCACAAGAACCGCAATCAAAAGGCTAGAAGCCTAGGCTATAGCGTAACTCTCGAAAAGATCGCCTAAAATCGCCACTAGGCGGTTACGACAAAGGTAAGATTAACCAAGTTATTATGAACGCTCGTTCGTAATAACGTATGGGCTAGATTCTTATTGCCTTTTTTAGGGCCTTAGAACCGGAGTTTTCAGGGTAGTGGGTATGCATTGGTGTGGCAGGGTTCAACCATCTGCTTCACCTACGTTTGGATTGGGTAAACGGAAGATGTGATGACCAACTCTTTTTCCCCCAATAACTAACTAAATACGCCCGGTCATGCTCAGTCTCTTGGGCAACGATGACTCGTCATCGATACGATCTGGTAGAGTGCACAGTTGATGCCACCCTTAAGAGTGAATGCGCCGTCGCCCCGCGGAGCACATCGGCTTGAGGAGGCTAGGCAGCTGGGGTTTCATCTGTTGTCTTTCGGTGGCTTCATCATTCCGGCCAGTATGAGTACAGTCCCAAGTATTAGAGCAGGAATCGCTACAACATCGGGAAACCGAACCCAAAATCTATCTACCAATGAATAGACCACATAAATAAGAACACCAATTACTGTTGATTTACTTGCTTTGTCTTTCATATTGCACCGCCTCATAATAATAACCTTAGGTTCATACAGTTGGGAATCAACCAATATACGAACTACACCACTGTTTAGAGCAACAGTGCCGGGGGTTATACCCTACTGCTGCTTGCCTAAGCTTTGGGAAAGCCCTGCGACATCCTCCATCCTACTTCAGATTCGCAAATTGGCTGCACAGCAATCCCTGTGTGCACAGTGCTAGTCGCCAACTTCACCCTAGAAGTTAGTCTGTAGCCATTCGTTAAAGGTATCAATTACTGCCGGGGCGATGCTGCGAGAAATGTCGTCATAATCGGCCAGACTGAATGCGTCGGAGCTAGGCATGAAAAGATGATCCACCTGGGGAAATCGCACCAGTTGCACTTGGATATTACCGGTGCGGGTTAGGGCTTGTTCTAAAGCGATGGCATCCTCTACCGGTACTTGAAAATCCCATTCACCGTGTAGAATAAGTACAGGCATAGTGAGTTTTGTGATATTCCCCAGGGGTGCTAGGGAGAAGTGTTCCTGAAAGTAGGGGGCGTAATAGGGGGTACCGAGAAAATCGATCCAATCATCCCCTTGTTCTAGGGCTTCATAGAATTGTGCTTGCAGCAGGAGGTTGGCTTCAATCTGTGCCTCGGTCAGTCCCATCTTTTTGCCTGCGCTGATCACTTGGTGGTTGATGATTTCATCAAGGGGGCGGGCAGGCGCGGCCATCAAGACGACACCTGCAACATCATCGCGCTCTGCCGCGGCAAGGGGGACGAGGGTGCCACCTTCACTATGTCCTACCAAAATTACCTGTTTAACGGTGGTATTCTTCTTGAGGAACTCAACGGCTCCGTGTAGATCCCCAATCAGTTGGGTGGGAGTATGGGCCAGAAGCCCTGGGTCCTGGGTGTTTACACCTCGTTTGTCGTAACGGAGGGAGGCCAGTCCCTGTTGTGTTGCTGCTTCGGCCAGCTTCTTGTATAGATCTGTCTTTAAAATACCTGAGTTGCCGTCTCGGTCAATGCTTCCTGAGCCATGCATAAAGACAAGGCCGTATGTGGGATTGGCATCCTCAGGAAGTAGCAGGGTACCCGAAAGCACTATATCATCGCCCGGAATGGATACTTCCCGGCCCAACCGCGGGTCTTCCTTTGCATGCATTGTTAGTAAGGGCCATAGATTGACTTCAACACCCTGGGTAGGAATGGTGATCCGCACTACTTTGTGGTCCGTGGTGTCAACCCAAAGATTCACCCCGATATTTGCCTCCTTAGACGCAGCAAACACATGGTAGCAGTCGATGAAAACATCCCCCACCTGCAGGAGTTCCTCTTTTTTTACCTCCGCGGTCATGGTAAATCCCTGGGGGAACTGGAATATAATTTGGGGAACAATGAATCTGAAACTATCTTTGTTACCCACCTCAAGCTGCAGTTTATCCACCATGATCTGGTAATGACACCAGATGTTATTATCCAAGACTAGGACCGGTTCAGATAGCGGAACCTCTCCACTCAAACCCTGGGGTCCATCAAGGCTATACTTCAGTACACCCCCATCCTGGGATAGCTTTAGAGACTGTTTGCCTTGGGGGGTAGTAATCTGCAAGTCATAGGTGAGGAAGGCCATTGTGCCCTGTTCGACGCTGGTCTTTTGTCTAAAGGAGATCCCAAGGGCTGCAAGGTCTACTACTGACTCCGCGTGGATTGACTGAGCATAGGAGATCCTGCCTTGTTCTGTGCCAAGGGGCATCTTGGACTGGACTATGTTGTACACGAAACGGTTCATCTCCGTAAGTGTTGACCTTTTTCTTGTTTCCCACTGCATCTTTGCTTGATCTTCAGCTGAAAGTATTCTAAATCGTGAAAGCCATATGATTCTCGTTTTATAGCCTTGATCTTATTATTAGTGCCTTCTAACCTACCGTTACT
>JALNWK010000102.1 GCA_023230925.1 Limnochordia bacterium | reverse complement strand
GCTTGCGCTACGTTCCATGTTCTTCCTTCGACTTCCTTCGGACCCCACCGTTACCAGTGGCGCCCTTGCCTACGGATTGTCTTCCCGCTAGTTAGGCGACAGGGTTTCTTTCAACCCTTCGGCCCAGCATACATGCTGGGCACACAAGGAGGCCCCGATGGTGCGATTCATCGGAGCCGTATACATCCCATTCCCGCTACCTGTCCTGCCGCAGGATCGCCCGGACTTGCTCTGCCACACTGATAGCCACGTTACGGATTGATTCCCCCTGAATGCCACGCACCCCCACCTGGTTTCCCAAGTTCCAGATGCGTCGCGCTTCAGGGTGACGCGGCATACGGTACACGTCGTCGGCGACCATAAGCATCAGCATTTTGTTTTTGGGACCAAGATCGTTGGCAACAAAGGCCTCACCACGGGCCACAGAAATCCGCGCGGGCATCTCTCCTTGGACGCCTTGCGAAGCGATTGACAATGCTCTAGTCTTTAACGCCCGTTCGTCGTAGGCAAGAAATTTGAGCAGTTTGAATGCTTCTTCCGCGTGCTTGGTTTGGGCACTCATCCCTAGTGCACGGCTGACGAATTCGTAGCCGCGACCACCTGACGGCCCCTCACCAAGCGGGGGGAGCGTAATGTCCCACTCGAAATTCGCATCAGCAAAGGAGTACGATCCCCAAAGTCCACTGACTACCATCGCGACGGTTCCTGATAAGAACAATTGGGTGTAATACCCTGATGGTGCCATCAACCCCAAGGTATTGAGGCTTACATAGGCCTCGTAGCCTGCGATTGCCTCGGCTGAGTCGATGAGCGTATCGGTAGGATTACGCCAGTCATCCACAAGTGCGCCACCCCAACTATGCATAAAGTTGAGGGGGTGGTACGTATAAAACGGCCACCGTGTGATCTCATTACCGTCCATTCTCGTTAGTTTAGCAGCATACTTCAAGAAATCCTCCCACGGCCATTCGGATGGAGGTGGCGCAAGCCCGGATTCAGCAACCGCATTGACATTATAAAACAGTGCAGCAACCATATGATACTCATAGGGAATACCATAGAGCACACCTTCATGGGAGAACTCTTCAACTCCCTCGGGGAATAGATCCTCCACATCAACCTCTCCGTCTTTGCAGACATGCTCATCAAGGGGTGCTAAAAGGCCCTGACCTACCAGCTCGCTAACAGTATGGCTATGAACCATGAAGACGTCCGGGCACATACCGCCGGCTGTCCACAGCAAAAGCTGCTCAGGAGTAATAGGTGCATTATGATACTCCACTTCGATTTCGGGGTTCTCAGCCATAAACAGGTCGATCAATTGTTGCTCCACGTTTGCCGTCACGTCACTGACATTGTTTGTATAGATGAGCTTCACTTTAGCTTGCGATGCGCCACTCAGCGCAAACATGATCCCTAGAAGAATGACAAGTACACTTCTGATCTGTCTCACAGTCAATAACCTCCTTGTAACTTCGCTACACTATTACTATGTTCTGCGAATCTAGTACTAAATACAAACTACATCGACAATGAATCGCACAAATCAACAGCGGACAGCCGTCAGTGACGGTATCACCTCCGTTTCTGGTCTGGTTTTTCTGTTCAGGCTCACTAGCCCTCGCTGTTTCACGTTACTAGCACAGCAAAGACCGGAGCTGTTTGGTTTTTCGAAGGGCAGAACACCCAAGCTCGCATCGGCTCTGATAAATTGGCTCATAAAGCCGCAGATCCTAGTATCCGGTGGGAAGCCTTCAATGCAACGAGCTCACATTCCTTCCGTATTGCCCTTCCCTTTGGTGACGATTATTCTTCTTGCCAACATCACGCCCTTACTCTTAATGCCATTTCGCAAACTCCAATACTGGGCAACATATTAGCCTTGGAAACTAGCTGTTCCCCTTAGGCTTATCCCAACCAAACGTCCCCACCCAGATCCCGAAGTCCTAAGTCTCTACACCATGTCCAAGACACTCAATTATTCTATAGGCTCATCACCTTTGCTCCAGGCCGATCCATGCGAATGTACCCCGGAAGTTCAGCACTTTTTCTAGCTCTTTCAATTCTGCATTAGTAAAGTGGCTAGGGGCAATCGCAAGGGACTACAGTCAAGCCTAATCAATCGCAATCATGGCTTTAATCGTTGGTGGACCCCCAAACCGTACAAGAATCCGCACCATATCTGCTACATCTTTGGCCCGGTCCGCATCACCTTTTTGTGAGCCCCAACAAGCCGGTGGTATAGCAGTGCTGCAGAGTAGTCAGTACTACCAATGGCTCCTGTTGCACCCATCACCAAAGCACCAAGCATCATTCTGTCAATCCCAAATAGTCATATCAAATGGCCATGGGAAAGATTGACACATCTTTGAAGTCCATGTATAGACGGTACACTATACTTGGCACCAGCTACATTTGGAATTCGTTCCGGTACCCTATCCAAGATCCATATCGCAACCGGTTAGTGCGGAATGTAGCAACAGAAAATGAATAGGCACACCCCAGCAATCTCCCCAAGGCAACCGACCAGCACCTGTAAAGAACCACACTTTACGTAACTTGGCGGCAACAGCATCTGCTCCTACCTCCGCTAAATATCGAGCAAGCTTGCTTCCTCCAAGAAATCATGACTAACTTAAGTAATCACCGGGATCCGGCCGTCCGCGGCTTTAATGTATGCCTCCACGGTCTGGCACCGCTCTTCGATGGTTAGGGATGGTCCTTCCGCACACATACATGCCGCTGGTCTCCCGACTAATGAGGTACTCTACTATGGGCGTCACCTGCTTCAGGTCCAAAGAGCCATCCTGGTACATTGACGTGCATGTTGCGGCAATCAGACCTGATAGTCTATCTAAAGAGTCAACGATCCAATTCCTTCTTCCCTGACTCGATACTGGTTCAACTGGTCTACACAAAGGCATCAAGTTCATCTAGCATAACGCGACCCGACAAAGTCTACATACAAATCCTGAAAGCAAATCTCGACTCTTGTATTTCGCAAACAGCAACCGCCGAATACCGCATCCATTGCTCTTCCACACGTACAGTCGTCGGATGTACTGGCTTGGCTCGCGATCGACAGCTAGCGGACGCTTCTGTTCTTCGCTAGATATATACAGCGTAGGCCAGTATCGGTTCCACCTTTACTATAGGGCAGGCTCCAGCTCTCTTTGGTCACATCGTGGATACTCACCCCGTATTATGGATATATTGTCTATAGATTAACATAAACATGAAACATCGTCAACCCCCGTTGAAAAAAATCGAGTAGGGTGCCGCTAGGTGGTCTTTCCTAGCGGCGGCCCTCTCAAAGAACCGTGCGTACGGACCCGTACACGGCTCCTAGCAAGCTTCAGTCGTTGGATAATAACGATGCAAGATGC
>JALNWK010000101.1 GCA_023230925.1 Limnochordia bacterium | reverse complement strand
TGATGGCCTTTTTGCGTTGAAGGACGAATCAAAAATTCGGTGCCATCTCTTAACATCAGTGGAGTATAGACCATGTTTGCGGCAATACTCGCCTAGCTCCTGCTCATTCATGGTATAGGTTTCTATCAATGCGGGCCTTATCTTCTTTACGCCACTTGTCTTCATTAGAGGGACTGCTATTGGAAATCAACTGTCCTTCGTTCCGAGCCTTAGAAATCCAAGTGTAAATAGTGCTTCCGGGGATGCCCGTCTCTGCGTGTATTTCATTTACTGTTTTATTTACTGGTGGCTTCAATTGCCTCAAGATGCTATCCTTGAAATCTCTTGAATATCTTTTTCTTGTATAATAGTGTACCACCTACACGACAACTATGCTAACATACAGGGGGACTCCAAAGTTATGTAGTCTCTGTGCCATTTCAACGGGGGGAAGTCCGAAAGGGCTTACGCAGGTCATCATGGTGATAGACTTGATTGGCATCTTGATCGGTCCTGTCAATTCCCAAGGAAGGAATCGCGGGTCGCAGCTGCCTAGCAACCAAGTCCTCCAAGACTACGAAGCATATAGGTGTTCACGTAAGAGATCGTAAATTTCTTGCAGAGGTTAGGAGTCTTTACCTGCCTCTCAATCTTCGAATCAGGTTTCACGAGTAACCACAACACATCCTTTCACCCTAGCATAGGCCACCAACCAACTATCTGCGCCTTCTAGAAAACTGTGTTTAGCCGCATCGGTGTACTGTTGTAGTGGTTTCCATACTCTTACACTCGGTTTAGTTTATTATTTTGTTATCATGTTTCGGTCACTTTATTTTGTTAAGATGGCAGATAGTGGGGCAGAATAATGTAAAGATGATGGAATCGAATTAGGTTGGCATCGGGCACGTGGAGGGAGGCGAATCGAGTAGGGTGCCGCTAGGTGATCTTTCCTAGCGGCGGCCCTTTCAAAGAACCGTGCGTACGGACCCGTACACGGCTCCTAGCAAGCTTCAGTCGTTGGATAATCCAACCTCGTATCCTGGAGGTTTACTAGACCGATCTCATCAAACCAACTGTCTGGCAATGCCATTGAAAGCAAGGGACTTGCAGAGTTTCTCCATTTCCGCGTGGAGAGTTCCTTGAACTCCCCTTTGTACCCTCGCCTACGTAGTTCTTTATGGAGGGCTTTCCAGCTCTATTGGAGAACCCTAGCTCGGTGGAACAGAAATACGAACCCAAACGCTTTGGCACAAGCCCATTTTGGTGGCCGATACAGTAATAGTAGATCTCATGTGTTTGGGTAGGGTTTACTTTGCCTAGGGTAATTGGACATAACATCAACGATCTTGCGTATATTGATGCAAATTATACTCCGGTTACTATAGGCCTAGAGTTTCCATGGTCCCTTCTAAATGTATTACTACCCTAAACCCGGACCTCCTTGTGAGCAACAGCCGATACTTTCATGGATTAGGTTGCCACAAACACAAAAAACAACTGCCGCCCGAATCTTGTTATGAACCTTGGTACCACCCCGTTGAGAGGAAACAGAACGCTATTGTCGATCTTTACCGGGCTTTCTATTCCGCAAGCTTACCAAAACTACCATGACTATCAGGAAACCCTTGCACGTCAGTCAATGACTATAGGGTTAGCTCTCTTCATTGTGGAGTCTTGGGGAATACCGAAAGCAGAATAAAATAATTGAGTTGGACCTTGACTTTCTCAAACTAATGATTAATAATATTAATGCGGGCCGACAGGATACGAATGATTATTAGCGGAATGGAGGTATACATAGTGAAGAAACCACTTTTGGGTAGCTGTCCTGTATGCCACTCCGAACTTGTAGTTGCCCGGTTAGAGTGCAAGAAGTGTAACACCTACATAGGAGGACAATTTGAAGTCTGTCCCTTGTGTAGATTAGAACAGTCTGATCGAGATTTTGTGCTTACCTTTATCAAATGCCGAGGTAGTATCAAGGATGTAGAAAAGGAACTGGGTATATCCTATCCGACGGTGAAAAATCGCCTAAATGCGGTCATTGAGGCCTTGGGTTTTGCTGTGGAAGACGAAAACAGGGTCGATCGTATGGGCGTATTAGAGGAAATTGAAAAAGGTACCATCAGTGCCAAAGACGGAATCGAAATGCTAAGAAAAGGAGACTACAAAGATGACCGGTGAAGAGAGAAGGAAGATCCTGGAAATGTGCGCCAACGGAACGATTACAGCTGATGAAGCCGATAAGTTGCTGGGAACCGTGGAGGAAGGGGATAACTCGCCAGCGATATTCAGGAGTAGTAGATCAAAACGTTTCCTTCGCATTGAGATTCAGGAGGCGGATTCAAATGAGCGGGTAGAAGTAAACGTTCCTCTGGCGCTGTGCAAAATGGCGATGTCTTTTATGCCACAACGGACAAAAGAGGAACTGGATAGCCAAGGAATTGATCTAGATGAAATATTTCAGATGATCTATGAAGGAGCCGAAGGCGAGTTAGTCAACATCGATACCGAAGATGGTGAGTCAGTAAGGATTTACCTTGATTAGCTGGAGGCGAAGCAGGTGACTCGACGCAACTTCCTCCTGTTAGTTAGGGTCAAAGATCAGAGCGAAAAGAGGGCAATGACGATTCCGGTACCGTTGTTTTTGGTTAGTATAGCCATCGGTGTCCTATGGATTGTGGTTCATCTGAAAACAGGCCCGGGTAGACTGGAGCAGAAGGGGTCGTCCAATTTGCCGGCTGAGACCGAACTCGGCGAAGAGACTACTGCTGTCTGTGTTAACGAGAAGGAAGGCCCTTCGACATGCAACCCATCAATGGAAAGACTCCTGACTAGACAAGGCGTTGTAGCATTGAAAGACATCTATAAGGTTATCCGTACCGCAGGACCGTTTGAGCTTGTTAACATCAAAGACGAAGAAGGCAGAGTGGTAAACATTCGTTTTGCCTGAGCTCACTTTACCCAGGAGACTGGAGTTGGTTCTTGCTAAAAGAAAGAACCAACTCCAGTTTTCCTGTGATCAGTCGTCCAATGGGATGGGTTATTTCTGGATCTTGTTGGCTGTCTACGAATCGCCCGGACTGTTTCGCATCGTAACCCAGTCTACTCGACCCACCGATACCAAGAAACGGAGATGTTCGTCTGATCGAGGATAAACAGACGTTGCCCGTCCTTTGTGATCGCGATCCCACTGCCATCGGTTTTGAGCCCTAAGTCTCCTTTGGTGTATGTACCGATCACCTCGCCGGTAGGTGCAATCATCGTTAAAACCGGTTCAACGGAATAGTTGATGGAATAGATCTGTCCTTTACCATCAACCGCCAAATGGTACGGCGCCGCAATACCGGAGGCGACCAACTCCTTGAGCTATTTGCGATGTTTGGAAGTAGGCATTGTAACGGGATTTGCTCTTGGGGCAAAAATGTGTTTACCCCAAGACGATCCCATGAATACGGCATTTTCGCATAGCAGAAAAATATGATCAGC
>JALNWK010000100.1 GCA_023230925.1 Limnochordia bacterium | reverse complement strand
TAATCGAGCTGTTCGAGGCCCCTGGGCATGGCCGTATCTTAGGCGAAATCACAGAAAAGCAAAGGGAAATTTATGGCGCACTGGGAGTCGAGCCTCCCTCGTTATAAATTCCGGGAACTCAGGATGTAAGCCAAGAATTCAAACACCAGACAATACGGGGCAAGAACACTTTGCGGGGTTTCCGGGCTGGTGCATTAGCGGCAGAATTGGTTCTAGTTGCATGTTAGTAGCCGGTACAGATAGGTGGGCCTTAGAATAGCGGTAAGCCATAGAAAGGAGAAAAACCGGTGAGTATCTTCGATCTATTGGGGAAAATCGGCAATGCGGTGTTTGAGCAAGCACAAAAGCACCATGCTCAGCAACTTAGACAATACTCGAAGTCGGCATCGGAAGGAAAAACACATAGAATTGGTGGTAAGACCCTTGGTGAGTGGGAGTCTAGTTGGCAGCCTATAGGCATATTAGCTATAGCAAGTTTGAGCAAGTATGCCTCCTTTGTGGGGCTATACCGAGCAAGATTAAATGGTAAGATTGTCTATGTCGGAAGGGCAGTGGAACACTCAAACGGTGGCTTTCGCAAACGACTGTCAGATTACAGACGATCATCTGACAGCGCCAGAAGGCATAAGTCAGGCCAACTTATGAATCAACATGCTGACCAGCTGTATATCGAAATCTTGGTTACGGGAAGTGATGCCGAAGCGGCGAGAGTAGCAGTGAAGCTAGAACCGTATTTCATCGGGTTGCATAGCCCTAAATGGAATAAGATGCTTAAATGAAGCGTTGATTGGGTTGAGTGGCAAGACACTGAACGATGGCCAAAGAAGCCTTACGGATTCATGTGGGAGCCAACTAATTCCACTATTTCCCTGGGATCGATATGGCCAACAAGCAACATAAAATGGGCTTTATTGCCGGTGAAGGCTATAAGAAAGATGATGTTATACGGGTGATGGTGTGTATCCTTTAGGAGTGTTTAGGTGAAAGGATGTGTTGTGGTTAGTCATGAGACTATGATTCAGGGATTAGGGGGCAGGTAAAGATCCCCAATTCCTGCAGAAATCTGCAGTTTCTTTCTTGAACACCTTTGATATGCTTCGTAATCTTGGTGGACTTGGTTGTCAGGTAGCTGCGATCTGCGATCCCTGTTAGCTCGTTGCATAGAGGCCAAATCTGTTAAACAGCCACACTATCCAAAGGCTATTAGCAAGGTAGTTGCTCTCAAAAAATGTGTTGGAATAGCCACAGAACCGAGTGGAAGGGAGATATCAATGTCAGCAATTAGTTCAACTTTTGAATCCAAGGAACCGTTACTATCGGAATTGATGAAGGAAATACATACTGGTAAGATCCAATTGCCAGATTTCCAACGACCATGGGTGTGGGATGATACGCATATCCGTTCGTTGCTTGCCAGTGTATCACTGGCCTATCCCATCGGTGCTATTATGCTGTTACAGACAGGGGGTGCAGAGGTACGATTTCGACCACGCCCTGTGGAAGGTGTCAGAAACAATGCTCTTGTAGCTCCTGAACGACTGATACTGGACGGACAGCAGCGATTGACCTCTCTTTATGGAGCTCTCATGAGTAAGCACCCAGTAAATACGAAAGACGAGAAAAGACAGCCACTTAAGCGATGGTACTATATGGATATTGAAAAAAGTCTGGATCCAGAAACAGATCGCTTAGATGCCATACTTAGCATTCCGGAGGATCGATGTATCAGAAAGAGTTTCGGACGTGAGATTGAGCTAGATCTGACTACTAGAGAGAACGAGCTTGAACTAGGAATCGTACCCATGAATATCCTGCTAGGCACAGAATTTTCTGCTTGGCGAACTGATTACATGAAATACCATGGTATGGACTCAGAACGGGTTAATGTGATTACCGAATTTGAGCAGGAAATATGGATGCGATTTCAGCAGTTCAAAGTCCCCGTAATTGAGCTGCTCGGTGGGACTCCAAAAGAAGCTATATGCCAGGTGTTTGAGAAAGTCAATACAGGGGGAGTTGCTCTAACTGTATTTGAATTGATGATCGCAACCTTTGCTGCCGATAACTTTCAGTTGCGGGAGGATTGGGAACGAAGACAAGAGGTTTTGCATGAGCGTGATGTCCTAAAATCCATTGGGGGTACAGAATTTCTTCAAGCGGTAACCCTATTGGCGAGATACAAGCGATTTAGGGATGATGGGAGAGCGGTTAGCGTCAAACGTGGGGATGTGTTGAATCTATCTTTGGACGAGTACCGTGCTAATTCTGACGAGGTACAGCAGGGGCTATTGCGAGCAGCCCGCTTACTGAACCGCTCGAAAATATTTGATGACAAAAACCTGCCCTACGGAACACAACTAATACCACTAGGTACTGTCTGCGGATATATTGGGAACCGCTTTGAAGAGGACATAGTACGGAATAAGTTGAGTCGTTGGTATTGGTGCGGTGTATTTGGAGAAATGTATGGTGGTGCCAACGAGACTCGCTATGCCATGGATGTAGTAGATCTAATTAGCTGGATCATGGAGTCTGGCCCAGAGCCACGTACTATCCGAGATGCAGACTTTTCTCCTTTGCGCTTGCTTACTCTGCAATCGAGGTTAAGTGCTGCATACAAAGGATTGTTTGCCCTAATGGTACAAAATGGGAGTTATGACTTTGTAAATGGAGATCCTATTGCCCATACTACCGACTTTGAACTGCCTGTGGATATTCATCATATCTTTCCCAAAGCCTGGTGTCAGAGACAAGGTATTCCGCGTCAGAAGTGGAATAGCGTGATCAACAAAGCGCCATTAACCAGTAGAACCAACAGGAAATTGTCTGGATCTGCACCAAGTCAGTATGTGCAGCGTCTTCTACGGGATGGGGTCATCTCAGACGAACGTCTTGGGTTTGTCTTGGAAAGTCACTGGATCAACTATGAGACACTGATTACTGATGATTTTGAGGTTTTCTTTCATGAAAGAGCGGTGAGTCTACTCAATGCAATAGAAGATGCCATGGGAAAACGCGTTCAGGGAAGAGATTCCGAAGAGGTCTTTAACGCGTTCGGTAAACCGCTCTAAGCCGGGCTCGATGCATTAGAAGAGAATGAGGTGGTAGGAGAGGGTTTCGCAATTCCGAGGTTCGGGAACACGAACCCAACCACCTACTCTCGCTAGGTACGATGACAGTATCTACTTCACGAAAGCATAATCCGGAAACTCAGGTACTTGTTACCGAGGGTGTACAAGACCAGTTGAATACAGTTACTGTCTGTGCAGCAAGGAGGGTTCCAGGATCTCGTATTTGCTCCTTTTCCTTTTCTGATGTTTGCTCAGTAACTGGATTTAGTGTGACCTCATCAATCCACGTCCAGTTCCTAGTTTTTCCTGTCCAACGCTCCGGATGTCTTTCCCTTGCAGCTTGATAAACAGCATCTCTTTTAGATAATATCTTAATGTCTAGATCATAGTGCCTTTGGTACGGGGTTACAAACTTTATGCCACTATGCAGGAGTTCATTATTGTATAGATCCACAAAACCTCGTACCCATTCCCTAGAATCCTCAATGGTGGCAAAACCGTCTGCAG
>JALNWK010000099.1 GCA_023230925.1 Limnochordia bacterium | reverse complement strand
AAAAATGAAATTGGGGCCACCACTATGTGGTGGCTCACCCCCTCCGAAAGGGTGGCTCAATCCAGAGCGAGAGGGTGGCTCAACTTACTGCGGAACAGTGGCTCAGTCAGAGCGAAATATTCAGTGGGTCAAATGGTCAACCAACGCGACCGTGAGTGAGCCGTCTTCGAAGAGCTCGGTCCACACCATCGGCTCATGCAGTAATAGTAAGATAATCAGGTGACGCCAAGCACGCTCAGCATCACCTGTTTATCGGGAGTATGTTTCCCGTATCCGTTATTTAGAGGAGAAGACCTTGGTGGTGGAGCCAGAGCCTTCAATGGGTAACCGTGCTTCGCCGAAATTCCATCCTTCCACAATCAACTGGGCTTCTTCTCCTTTTAGGTCTTCGGTGTAGTAGTCCAGCTGGATAGTTTTGGTTTTCCCTGGTAGGATCGAGAAGTAATTATCCTCGTAATATGTAGATTCCACCAGTTGCTGTGAATCCTTGGTATACACCTTAAGCCGAATGAAGAAGGCTAAAGCATGGGAGTTGTTAGTTAAGGTGACTTTTGCCACCTGCTTATCTTCTGCTGCTGTCATGTTAGAGGTAATGTTTAGCTTGGCTCCGGGCATATTCATTAGGGCAGAGAAGTCCCCGTCGGCACCATATCCTGGTCCCTTCTTAGTGCGCCAGTAGAGGACGTCGTCCAATTGTTTTCCTTGCTCATCCAACAGTTGAAGGTAGACAAAATGCACATCATCAAAACCTGGTGTGTCTTTATGCGGGATCCCGAAGACATTGCGCATGGTTACATCCGGTTCTACCCCAAATATGGTCTTGGACTTGGTCCATGCCAAGCTCCAGTCAAGGTTACGAACCTCAGCGCGTAGGGTCATGGCACCCAAGGAACTAGGGGTGTCGTTTACCAGGGATACATCGTTAAAACAGTAATCATACTGGACGTGGACGGGCCTGTTCCCATGGGCAAAGTAGTAAAGAGCCGAATTTGCTTCACCGGAGTAGTTAGCGATCCGAGCACTGGCCATGGGATTAGCGTTGTTAATTGTCCAGATGGCATAACCGGTATTGTACTTTTCATCCTCGATATTCCACTTATTCCGCTTCCAGATCTCGGAATCAGCCCGGTATTCCATGGCACCGAGGATCTGTCCTTTGAAGGTGTAATTCTCAATGCCAATACGTCCACCCAAATCGGGAGTCGTGAAACTACCAAATTGGGCTGCTCCTTCTTGGATGAACTTGGTCATCAGGTGGAAGCCGCCTCCATCATGGTAGTTGATAGAAACGTTAAATTCAGGGTTATTGTAAACCGGCCAGAGCTTCGCTGAAGGGATGAAACCCTTGAGCACTTCCGCCGGGGGCAACACCGGATTGCCCGTCTCATTACAGAAGCCCGCAAGGGGTCCTAAGGGCCCCGAACCCCATATGTCATGGCAAGTGTAATCATAGAGGGTGTCTATACCAATCCAACGGTAGGGCGAACCCCGCTGGCCATTGTCCTGGGAGCTATCCTGGTACCATCTAGTGCAATCATATTGCTCTGCCGTTTCCCTAGTACCGCTTATGGGAAGGCCCTCATTACTGCCGCAGTAGACGGCCACGCAAGGATGGCTTCGTATCCGCAGGATAGTATCTGCCCAGTTTTCTAGCTGTAGTTTTGGATCGAAGGTGTTATTAACTTGGACGGCCTGACCAGACTCAACCCAGGTTAGGATTCCAAGCTCATCGCACTTTTGGAAGAAATAATCGCTCTCTTGACCGCTGGCACTCCAAAGACGCAGGAGGTTTATACCTGCCTGGGCAATCTGACGTAGTTTTATATCATAGTCCTTCTTCGTGTTTTTTAGCATGGCGTCCTGCACCCAGTTTCCGCCTTGAATGAACATCCGCTGGCCGTTTACAATCATGCTTAGCTGACCATTGTAGGTCTTGGTGTCTATTTCAATATACCGGATCCCAAACCGGATACTCTTCACATCAGATATGACATCTTTGGTGATAAAGGATACCTTGCAGTCATACAATTCGGGGTTACCTCGGCCGTTAGGCCACCAGACCCGGGGGCTTTTGATAATAAGCTCGGGATGATCGGTGGAGGTCAGCACAATCTCCTTCGTTCGGTTAGGTTCAAGGGATACTTCCTGGCTGAGGGTAATTCCCCCTTGGATATCTAGTCTAAGGGTGCCGGTGACTGCCTTATTGCTCCAGTTGGTCAGGTAAGTCTTGAAAACCAAATCAGCCGTTTCCCCCGGTACTTCATGGGTACTCATATAGGGATCATCTACTGTTACATCATTTGTATTAGTCACATAAACGTCCCTGTATATGCCAATGTTACGGTCTCGGATACCATCAACAATCGTGAAGTCCCAGCCAATGGTAACATACATGGTGGCTGCATTGTAACCGATTTGTCGATCGCCGCCACATCCCCGATCCCGGGGTTTTCCCGGGTATTCCAGGGGATAGACCTTGATCGCTAAGGCATTTTCGCCTACCTGAGCAACGCTGGTGATGTCTATCTTTCCTCGTTTAAACATTCCTGCCATTTTGCCCACTGCTTGGCCATTAACATAAATATCTGCCTTCCAGTTGATCCCATCCAGGTTCAGCCAAATACGGTGGCCCTTATTACTTTCATCAAGGGTAAAGGTTGTGCGGTACCAGTGACAGTACATGAACGGGCTCCATGGGTCGCTGGCATCGGGTATGAGATTCTCTGATCGTTTGTTGTTGATGTCATAGTATGGATCGGGGTAAATGCCGTTTTTGACGTATGTCGCCAAGAGAGTGCCCGGAACCACAGCCTCCATCCAATCAACTGGGACATAGTCTACCAAAGAGATCTCCTCACCGGTATCTCTTAGACCATAGGTGCTTTTCAGCAGCCAATTATTTCGCAGGAATTGCTTGTCACAGTCAGGGCTGGAAAGGGGCTCCCATTGTCCTTGCAAGGGGGTTTGTCCATGTTCATTTGCTTGTCCTAATGCCGCAACAATCATTAAGCTAGGAATAACCATCATAGCAATCCAAATAACGAGTTTTTTTTTATGTTCTTCATCGGCTTCTGATGCTCCTTCATATTAAAGACTGTAGAGACAACTCCTGAACGTGAAATACCCCGTTCCTTCCGTAACCTCTTTAGCTAATAATTTCCCCATGGGCATGGCAAATTCCTGCTGCATTTATTAAAGTGTTTACATTAGATGCGAATTATTGATGCTAAAAGGTGCCAAGGGCCCCTAGAATGGGGACTAGGATGAAGAAGTCTTCTCTGAAGTCCGTTGTTTTCACCTATACTCTATGGGCTACGTCATTAGAATCAAGCGCTTCCTTGACCTTCGAAGGAACCGTGTTTGATTAGCCAAAAGTTGCTCTAGACAGTATGGTCAGGATGGAGAGTGACGTTATAGTCATGAACCCACAGTATGGCACGATGAAAATGACAGAAAGGCTGTTAGCTGACTTTTGACCTAGGGCTAGCACATAAACAGGTAGAATATAGAGGGCTTACGTTCAGTATCCTACTTTTGAATATTTCGCTCTGACTGAGCCACTGTTCCGCAGTAAGTTGAGCCACCCTCTCGCTCTGGATTGAGCCACCCTTTCGGAGGGGGTGAGCCACCACATAGTGGTGGCCCCAATTTCATTTTT
>JALNWK010000098.1 GCA_023230925.1 Limnochordia bacterium | reverse complement strand
TAAGATCAAGGTTATAAAACGAGAATCATATGGCTTTCACGATTTAGAATACTTTCAGCTGAAGATCAAGCAAAGATGCAGTGGGAAACAAGAAAAAGGTCAACACTTACGGAGATGAACCAAACGAAGCTAGAAAAAGCTCATGTCTATAAGCTTCAATACCCATTCGTGCAAACCTCCTTAGCAATCGCTCTACGTCAGCCCCGCTGGTATTCCAAACAAACCGAATATGCTTGCCTCGACAGCGCAGCTCTTGAATTACTTCTGCGGCCATGGGTATCGCTTTGCTTCCCGTCCATAGTACACCATCTAAGTCAAACAGATAGACAGAAAAGTCCCCATACAAAAGTAAGCACCTCGCTGTATATTACCCATCGGTAATACCCTCCATTTGAGATTTATCGAAAAATGTTCCAATCGGACAGAAAAGGACTGGCCATACCGATCCGCTCTTCGCGCTCTGTTATAACATTAACGGTACTTCCATCGCTTGTTAGCAGAATATGTCCATCGATGGCGGTATGAAAAACCAAAGTACCATTCTCTCGGTATCTTCTATATACCGAAAGAGGCGAAAAAACATGATGGCTTACTACAACTACATCCGGATCTACGGCCTGGATGAATTCCAAAGAAGAGCTAGTTGCAGGCATAAAGTTTGCCCTGAGCAGTTCTGACCCATATCGTTCTACGATCTCTTGTTCAGCATTTTGATATATGTCCCCGCAAAACAAAAAAACACTATTTCCATACTCAATCCTTAGCACCATGGAATAGCTATTCTGTTCCCCAACGGTCAAATTCCTGGCCCAGACTTCTGGATTGGGTTCTAGTGCAGGATGGAGGATACTCACCTGCATGTGGGCACCTAATTGGAAACTATCCCCCGCTTGTAGGTACTTATAGGGAATACTCCTTCTTTTAATCAGACTCATGAAGTTCCGGTAGGTTGAAGTGCTATGGGGAATTTGTACCATAAATAGCTGTTCCACTGTCTTTGTATTCAGGATGGTTAGATATGATCAATATGGGGGTGAGACCCGTACACGGCTCCTAGCAAGCTTCAGTCGTTGGATAATAACGATGCAAGATGCCAACCTCGTATCCTGCGAGGTTTACTAGACCGATTTCATCAAACCAACAGTTTGACAATGCCATTGAAAACAAGGGACTTGCAGAGTTTCTCCATTTCCGCATAGACAGTTTCTTGAACTCCCCTTTGTACCCCGCCTACGCAGTTCTTTTGGAGGGCTTTCCACTCTTCCACTCCCTCATTTGTTTCATCCTAAGCCACCTGCGTATCCAACCCATAGGATCCCCCACTACGCAGTTTGCCGCACGGAAGTAGCTGATCCATCCCCTTAGGACGGGGTCTAATCTTCTAACCATGGCTGCAATATTCATACCATGGTTTCTGGGTGTCAGTTTGCGGGTAGTATCTTTGGAGGTTTCAACCTTTCTGGGATTGATGCCTACACACTTACTGCAAATGACAAATCCTAGATATGGGACTCCGTTGTAAACGCTTGTTATCGGCGTTTTCTCCCGGTTGACGACTAGTTTGAGCTCATCTTCCAGTATCCCAAAGGCTATCTTTTTATACTTCTCCGCTTAGGGTGGAGACCGGGCAAAGATCAGGATATCATCGGCATAGCTTACTATGTGAACACCCTTCGATCTCATTGCTTGGTCGAAGTGATCAAAATAGGGTTGGTCTAACATGAAATGGGTTAGATTATCTGGCAAATCAAAGATCTTTCCACCAGATGCATGTATCCATCCGGCTCCCCGACCAGTGGGATGCATAATACTATCATCATCAAGGGCCCCATCTGCGTTGCGTTTCGTTAGCTTCTTGCCAATGTCGAGCAAGCCTTCCCAGATCCAAAGACCCTGAGCATCGCAACAAAGTCAAGGTCTATCATCGGACTATATACCAGAGAACAATGGCATCATCATATGTCCGCACTAGACACTTTAAACCGGAAGCGAGGGCGGCGTAACCGTCCTCGCTTAGTGGTTCCTACTCTAGTACAACACTACATTCCATTGGCTGAAGAGTGCATCCCCCAATGTGCTTGCAGCATGGGATGTTGAGGCAAGACCAGCAAAGACACTCTCAGGTAATTGAATGTCCTCAGTGGCCAACGTAGTCCATGTTTCCCCATCCGTCGATGTCTGTCCTGTAACCTTGTTTCCTTTACGAATCAATTTTAGGTAGATGGGCTCGCCATTCTTCCATGCGGTTTTCTTTACTTGCACTGTTTTCTCAGCCAATGCTGGCCGTTTCTGCATGACTAAGCCGCTATCACGGGTCCCCAAAATCGCGATATTTGGAGCCTCTCCTGTGGCTGCGGTTTTGAGCATAATACCTGATTTGGACCATCCGTGGGTATCTGGCGCAGAATGAAGACATACAACGGCTTCAAAGTCGCCCTGGATCTCCTGATACACAAACCCTAAACCATCCTGATAGCCCCAAATGTCTGCTCCAGCGGCTTGGACTATGATACTGCCGTCTTCCTGGACTATCGCATCACCGGGAAGTAGTGTACCGAAGTCTTGGCTCGTCCAATCCTCACCTTGCCAGACAATAGACCGCTTAACTGGTCCGCTTGGCGCGGAAGCCATGACCGAGTTCAGACGTTCGATGGCCTCCGACCAGGTCGGACCAGCCGGTTGATTCTGATCGAAGATCCTGACATATGCATCCTTTGTAATCGCCTCACCATTCATGTGATCGGCGTAGATTACCTCAGGCAGAGCATAGGGACCCGCATCGGTAAATACAAAAGCATTGATATCGTATGCTTCTGTGTTCAACTCTCGCATGATATCTAGGTATTCGGGCGCTATGTCACGGTGGGCTGGTTGCAGAGCCAGATACTTCGCCTTGATCTCATTGGCCACTGGGCCAGCTAGGAACTTCAATAGAGCGTATGCTTCTTCAGGGTGCTTAGTATTCTTGTTGATAGCATACCCGTCATTCGTTGCCAGAGTATAGCGCTCCCCGGAAGGGCCAATGGGCATTGGGAACACATTCCATTCGAACGGAACCTTTGGTGACCCATCGCTCTTCAACCCCAAGAAGCGCACCAAGGCCCAAGAACCGCCTTCCCACATGGCACATTGGCCACTTAACCAATCTGTGGGGGCACCGGGTGGTGCAATTACTTGCGATTCCCAGCGCAGACGCTGTATATACTCTAAAGCATCTATCGCACCTCTACTATTTAAACTACTTACGGTCTTCTCTTCATTTTCAAAGAACTCAGCACCCCCTGCTTTTAACCAATAATGGTTACGGTCGGTGCTTGTCATCCCTCTGGTTAACCCCCAGATATCCGGTACTCCATCACCGTTTAGGTCCTGCGTTACTTTGCGACCAATCGCCTCAAACGCTTCCCAGTCCATGGTGTTCAAATCGGCACGGGGTTCCGGATCAACTACTCCCATGTAGCCAAACATATCCGCGTTATAGAAAATACCAACCGTCCCCAAATACTGTGGAAGAGCGAACAGTTCACCCTTGTGCATGAATGTCTCAAACTGCGGTGGCCAGAAACTCTCTCTGACCTCATCATAAACACCATCCCGTTTGAGTAACGGTGCGAGATCAACAAACATACCTTCTCGACCAAGGTTAATAAACTTGTGACCGTGCGCATTGACGATATCCGGACCGATTCCACCAATCAGGGACACAATCACCTGTTCAGTATCTCCCTTTCTGAAGATAACATCGACATAGGGATACTCCTTCTGGAACTCCCTAGTGAGCACCTGGGTCCAACTAATACCCTCATAGTCTTGTACCACGTTTTCATTAGGATCACGCCCAGCGGTCATTACTACTTCAAGTTTAATCCGTTCCCGCTCCGCCATCACGTATCCTGGCAGAGCTATTTGCGATGTTTGGAAGTAGGCATTGTAACGGGATTTGCTCTTGGGGCAAAAATGTGTTTACCCCAAGACGATCCCATGAATACGGCATTTTCGCATAGCAGAAGAATATGATCAGC
>JALNWK010000097.1 GCA_023230925.1 Limnochordia bacterium | reverse complement strand
TCCGTCCTAACCCCTTAGGTTGTCTAGCTTCTGGGCTTTCCCATATCTCGCAAGGTTACCCACCTAACAGGCCATCCTCGGTTTGCTTGCGCTACGTTCCATGTTCTTCCTTCGACTTCCTTCAGACCCCACCGTTCCCAGCGGCGCCCTTGCCTACGGATTGTCTTCTAGTTAGGTGACAGGGTTTCTTTCAACCCATCGGCTCAGCAGACATGCTGGGCACACAAGAAGGAGACCTCGCCGAAGAAGAAGGAGCGAGGTCTCCTATAATCGGGTAGTAACCCATCATGTAGGGACGACCCTGTATGGACAACCAATGGCTAAATCTAGAAGTCGAGGCCCACGGCCTCAGCAATCTTCTTTGGGATATCTGTGTTATCATAGAACCCTGCAAACAGATGGGCGTCTGCCCCGTGGGCACTCAAGGGAAGCATTTCGCCACTGTGATTCCCAGAACCCCAGATTACCCCAATTCTGTCGTTAAAGATAGTACCGACGGCACGAGTAGAATCTGCCACAATCTGAATCAATGCCACCCCATCATCGGTCAGACGGATCCCGGCATATTCCTCCATGATCTCAATTGCATTACTCCTATCTTCGTCGAGCAATCGGGCTATACAACCCGAGGAAGCCCTGTTCTGCCGAAGAAGCACTGGATCAAAGGCATAATCTTTGCCGATGCTAAGGGCATCTGTCTCATGATCAGCTGCAACGACTACCAAAGTATCGGGATTTCTCGCACAGAAAGCGATAGGCCGAACGGAGCGTGCCGGGGATAGTGGCCATAGACTCTAAATAGTTCGAACCCTCCCCTACTTCACCGCGGTAATCATCGGATCTAGCCCTATGGGAGCAGCCAATTCAACAGCAATGCCGACAAGGGGCTCTAGCACTGCATCTAGGCCATCGATATCACTAGGGCGCCTGTCTATGGGGACGTGATCATAAAGCCTTCTGGCGAAAGTACCTCCATCGTGTGTTGGGAGTACCTCACTGAAACCCACTTCCTCAAGCCAAGTGGCAAGGGTCTTTGCCGATGGATGCCTTAAGGCACACTTCCGTACGTCTACAATCTGCAAACGCAGGTTATCAAGCGTTTTGATGCTAAGATCCCCATAGGTAGGCTCAGATTTGCCGGGGGCCAGGGATGCAGCCAACTCTTCCCGGGACATTCTAAAAGTGAGCCCGTACTGCTCAGTCCTTTCCCCTGCAATGTCCCGAACATAGATAATCAACCTACATGTGCAGTGGCCAATTGCTGAAAGCCATATCTCCCGCTCTCGTCCCCCACCATACCTGTTAAGAGCTTCATACCATATGCGAAGTCTTCCTTGGGGCCTTAGGACACGATATATCTCCCGAAGGGTCGCCTTAGGATCCGGAGTCTGCTCAATAGAACTTGCAGCCACAACTCCATCGAAGGATTCATCGTCAAATGGTAGCGCCTCCCCAGCGGGTATATGCACAAAGTAAGCATTTGTGGTTCCTAGGCGGGCAGCATTGGCTCTACAGACTTCCACCCGTTTCATAGAAGCGTCAACGCCGATTACCTCTTTGGTAAATGGTGCTATACCCAGTGAAGGCCATCCATCCCCTGGCCCGAAGTCCAGCAGGCGCTTCTCTCTGCCGTCAGTAGCACAGAGATAATCCAGTATCTGACCCCTGTCCTGCCAATGACTTGCCTGGTTGGCATCAAACGGCTTGTATATCACTGGCAGTGACTGCCCTGACTGAGATTCCATGTCATCATATATGAAAACATCGGATGTGCAGCTGGTTATGGGTAAGTTTTGCTCAATCCAATGGACAATATCCAAAGGATACCTCCTCTCCATCCCAGTACTAGCCTACCGGAGGCTATCCGTCTATGTGTACCGAATCCTTGTCGGAGCTATTCTTTCCCTTACCTTGCCCCGCCCGTTAGGGTGACGAAGCCAAGGCTATCCCATCGCCTCCACCTCAGGGGATGATCAAAGCTCCTACCCAGCTGATTCATCCAGGCCAAATTCATCCTCGAACTTGCGGATCAAGCCCGGACTGACGTAGCAACTAGTATCAGCAAGTCTATGTATTAGCGCACGCAGCTTGTCCTGTGATATGAGCCTATGAGTTCTCGCACATTTCAACACTCCTAGTAGACCGCTCACCTGTATATGATGGCTCTTGCAGGCTCTCCGAACCACCGCGTCATTCGATAGGCACACTGTCTTGATCTCATAGCATGTGGTTATCACAAGGCGGTCCTGCTCCGACAGGGCTGAGAATTCACGCCGGAGAAGGAGGAAAAACGCCCAGCCCCTTCTTGATGAGATATCAGTCAGAACAGGATTTAAGAAAACGAGACTCGAGGCTAAGTGTGGGATTTATGTGCCTAGTATCATCCTTGGCATATAGATGATGCGAAAAACGGCCCCAAGAAGCTCTAAACACTCCAATTCCTATAGATCTATCGCGATATTCGCATCGACGGTGACATCTCCCCCGAGTAAGCTCTTGCAGCTAACTTCCCACACCCGACTTCTTAGCGCTCCGGCGGACATGCAAACGGGTTTCCGGCATCATGAAAACTCTAGGACTTTCATCCATTCACAAACGCTCGTTAACCGATAGCCGCAATGCCAGAGGCAAGGAATGGCCTAACCTGATACTTGATCTTAAGGTCTTTAAACCCTTCCAGGTCATCACAAGTGACATCAGCTACATCAGAACCTCTGAAGGCTTTGAATACCTCTGTAAAGTCAAGGACGTGGCGACAGGTATCGTTTTAGCTCATACCATGGCGGATAACATGAAAGCTGAGTTAGTGACAGAGACGATAAAGGAGGCTAAAAAGCGCTAGGGTTTGCCAAAAGACTATATACACCATAGTGACCTTGGAGTGCAATATACCGCCAAAGCGACTCAGGAACTGTTGAAGGACTTAGAATTCCAACAAAGCGTTCATTGGCGGCAATTCCCAACTCGTGAAGAAGCCCGCCAAGCAATCTTCGCATATATTGAAGGGTTTTATAATACACGCCGCGTACAAAAGAGGCTAGGTTATCTTAGTCCGATGGAATGGCTGAACCATTACACGGGGGAACTTATGATGAGTGTCGCTTAGCAAGTGTCCGCAAAAGTGTTGACAACCCCACAGAACCGTGCGTACGGACCCGTACACGGTTCCTAGCAAGCTTCAGTCATTTGGATAGTAACGATGCAAGATGCCAACCTAGTATCCCGCGAGGTTTGCTTTTCATCTCGCTGTACTTCCTACGTCTCTCCCTTGCATGATCGCAGTTACTTTCCATGGTTTGTGTGGCGTCTCTATGGCAATCTACCATACTCATCCACGGTACTCTGCTGAGCGGACGCAGATCCAAGTTGGCTCGTCACCCCCCCCGGTAATCCCGTTCCCCTTGGCGCTTCAGCCTTGGTTATCTTCTCTCCTGCTCGTTTGTTACGCGGTCGTACACTTTAGTCTGCTTTCGCCCCTTCGCAACTGCTAGCGCTTTTGGCACTAGTAGCTCAGTGCCACATGAACACTGTCCCCTTAGTTTTACCCTCCGGTCTGTTACCAGCCTTCACAGGCTAAGGGTTCATAACTACTACGGACTCATCTGCCACCCTACACCATCCAAGTCGACTTGGATGGTGTAGGGCTTCCCCAGGTAAGTCTGCCTGCCTGAACACCAATCCGCCCTAACCCCTTAGGTTGTCTAGCTTCTGGGCTTTCCCATATCTCACAAGGTTACCCACCTAACAGGCCATCCTCGGTTTGCTTGCGATACGTTCCATGTTCTTCCTTCGACTTCCTTCAGACCCTACCGTTACCAGTGGCGCCCTTGTTTACGGATTGTCTTCCCGCCGGTTAGGCGACAGAGTTTCTTTCAACCCTTCGGCTCAGCAGACATGCTGGGCACACAAGAAGGGCTTCCACTTTTTCAAGCGAAAGCCCTCCAAAAGCACATAGACCTACCCTTTTATACTATAAATATATTCTTGCCATTTTCTATGGCGGAGGGGGTGGGATTCGAACCCACGGAGAGCTCAGCACCCTCGACGGTTTTCAAGACCGCTCCATTCGTCCACTCTGGCACCCCTCCGAAAGGTGGACGCATCTAATTATATCAGTCCTTTCTGCCCTAAGCAAGTCCCCGCGATCACTCACCAGCACTTCCGCAACTAAGATGGGAAAACCAGGTTAAGGAATAGTGTTTATGCACGTTAGGCACAGTATCATATGTATTGGGAACTATCGAAAAAGTTATCAGGCAATTCGCGCGCATTGATC
>JALNWK010000096.1 GCA_023230925.1 Limnochordia bacterium | reverse complement strand
TTCGGTCTTGGTCAGCCGTTCAATCAATAGGTCCGTTGTGTCAGCAGTACCTAAGGAACTCAATGCCTTTCTAAGGATCCACATCATCTGCAGTTCACTATTATTCAAGAGTAATTCTTCCTTTAACGCCCTTTGGCCTTTTGCAAAACCCCTATCATCGGTGTACTGAATCATACGCTGACAGACAGGGAGGAATTCTTTGCGCCCATGATCAATATTTATCCTTTGGATGGCGCTATCCGGTGGGAAGAAATCCACTACAGGAGGTATCCATGGGATTAGGCTTGATTGAACAAGATAAGATCCTAGTTACTCGTGAGGACTTAGCCTCGTATCATCCCTATTCCCGTCATCATTCAGCGCATCTTTTTAGCTACGAAATTGGCACCAGACAAGGGTTCTTAAGCTGCCTGTATTACCTATCCCAGCAGGATGAACTGGTATGTCAGGTACAACTCGATGGGTTTAGGGCCTTTGTGTTTTGGACGATCGGGACCCCCCAAATTCAGATTGAGCCCCTAGAGCATGGATGGATTTACCAGGGGGATCAGGTGATTCCCTTACATAGTCTACAGGCGAGCGTTGGTCTAGGAGCAGTAGTACAGAACCTACCCCCGGGCCTAGTTGGCAGAGAAGTAGAGGCCTCCTTCT
The DNA here is from genome assembly GCA_023230925.1 of Limnochordia bacterium. NCBI lineage: Bacteria > Bacillati > Bacillota > Limnochordia > Limnochordia bacterium. Next base: position 4,030 of record JALNWK010000096.1, on the reverse strand, counting down.
TTGAAATGGCCATGGCTCGGCACAGTCCTCCGGATGTATCCCCAGACGCATCAGGGCGCCGTCGCAGAAAACTAGCACGGTTAATGCAAGAGGATATGGACTTCCAGCGTAAATGCCCAACATTAATTGGCGACTTCCCGCCCCATTGGCAAAGGGGAATGATCTATGATTTTGAAACTACACGCATGTGTCTTTTTCCGCCCGCAGGCATCTTCACCGACGTATGGCCCACGTGGATGCTCTCCTGGCCGAAGGAGCCTTGGATATGAATCGCCTTGGCTATGCGGATCCCAACCTTGCACAGCGGGCAATTCTCAGCCCACTGCGCGATACACCTAGTGATAATGTACCCTGTGTGTTTGCCAGCGGTGGTTTTAATATGGTTGCCGAAGACGGCAGTATCTGCGGAACCTCACCTGCTTGGTGCCTCCCCTTCTACAATATCTACTTACTGTATCTTAGAACAAGGGATAAAGACTGGCTCAGGCAACTGTACCCTTATTTGTCGGCTTACGTGAAGTGGTGGCTCGAAGAACGGGTCGATGAGGATGGTTGGTTGGTCTACAAATGCACATGGGAGTCGGGGGAGGATAATAACCCGAGAATAGATCCCGAACGGAAAGGTAACACCATTGTAAGCGGCGTAATCCGCCCCGTAGAACTTCAGGCTGCCATGGCCCACAGCTGCTACATCATGGAGTACTTCGCCGAGGAGATAGGAAAGCCCCTTGATCAAGGAAACTGGAGGAAAGTCAGAAGGCAATACACGGAATATGTACAATTGTTGTGGGATGAGAACGCAGGACGTTTTCGTGATTACGATAAACGAACCAGGGATTTTCTGGAATCCCCCGGTACGGAGGATTACTGGGGCGGTGATGCTATTCGGTTTTCTGCCCTAAACCTAATCCCGGCCCTTTTCGATACAGCAACTCCCCACCAAAGGGAGAGGCTACGAGAGGAAATAGCCTTGTATAACCGGAAACCATACATTGAGTGGCCCTCCTGGACCTTTGTCCTCTTAGAGACTGCTGTGGCATGTGGTATGTATGATTTCGCAGCTGAGGTTGCTGCCCAAATCTGTGAACGTGTGTATAACGAAAATGATCGCACCTTAGATTAATGCAAACGTCCCCAGCCAGGGTGTGCCAGGGAGTACTGGCCCCTAGACTTGAATGATTTCCGAATGATGCCTACGCTTGGGGAGCAACTACAACTACCTTAGTTATTCGACAGATTCTGGGCATGAGGGAGACTGAAAAGGGGTTTCCCCTATGTCCCGGGCTCCCTGCATCTATTATGGGACGAGTTTTCGGCCCGCGAAATCTTTGGGTAGCTCAAGTTAGCACAACAGTTGTCTACCATCGACCTGGTCCCTGCTTGCTCACTACGCTACACTTCGACAAAGCAGTAGGAGTAAAAGTGCAAAGGGGAGAGCAAGTCATCTACACAGGCTATGGTACATCCCATAGTTTCGAGTTATCCCAATATGTCCCGTATGAAGTAAGACTTATGATCAAAGAAGAATCCAAGGCAGAACGTTAGGACGCAGCCAAATGTATCTAGAACAAGAAACCGATGCACAAAACGTTAAACTAGATGGTATTATGGTCTATCATGGGGGCTGGACTATGTTGTTTTTCCCTACATATTATGGAGTACGTAAGATCACCGCTGATCAGAACGATGGTGATGTTGAATACCTCATCGCCGGGGATTGGCACCGATGTCCCGGACAGGTCCGCACAGACTCCGAAGTGACCTTTCCCACTCAACACACCATGGGTATTCGGGTGCGAGACACAAAGATTCTAGCCGCGTACGGGCATTCCCTTCCAACACCGTACTTAAACTCTTTGGGGGTGGAGATTAGTAATCTTGCTTGGGAGGACATGTGCAAAAGAGGCAGATCCCCCATTGCAGAAACCTATTACATGATCGATTGGATCAATGCTTATTACCGCAGAGAAGGGGCCGGATTCATTCAGTTTACCCTACCGGTGGTAGCCCGCAGACAAGAACCGACAGACCCAGAAAAACCGATGGAGTATCTGGCCCATGCCGGGGATCATGACCTTTATAATTGTCATATATACATTAGTCAGGATGTCGGAGGATACTTTGCGCCAAATAAAAGGCCACGAATTGGCTGCAACTACGACACAGACTACGAGACCAAGAAATGGCACTACGTCCCTTGGGCCTCTCTGCAACGGCGAGCAATGGCCCATGAGTTAGGTCATTTCCGAGGGGTACAGGATCATTACACTTCGGTTATCTCCGCGGATAAGAACCCCATCACCCAGGAAAGTTATGAACCTTCAACGGGCAAGAGTGCCATGATGCGTTCCCACTATGTCGATGACATGTTTATTAGCGACTATACACGACAGCTTCTGTGGAGCAAAAGTACCCTAACGGTACCCTTGAGTGAACACTACATCTGGAAAGAGGTCCCGAAAACAAACTGGATCCAAGTGGTTGATTCTGAGGGTACACCCTTGCCAAATACCCAGGTCCAAGTCTACATCTGCAATTTCTGGGAGAACCCCCAGGTGCCTACTAATCCATCCCTGCAAGGTAACACTGATGACTCAGGTCGGTTCCTGTTCGCCTACCGTCATGATGAAGAGGATCTCTCTATTACCTTTAACGTCCTACTTGTCACGGTTCAGCATCAGAACACGCAAGCTAGCAGCTGGATCGAGCTATTTGCCTTGAATCAGGCTGCTTGGGATGGAAAAACAGAGTACGTGCACCTAGTTTCGCTCTAGCTCTTGCCTACATTCCCACTCTCAGTATATAATGGTACTAATTGAGGTGGATATTAATGGCGCGAAATTTAACGTTAGAAGGCATGGAAGCCCTAAAAGTTCTCAAGGCCCTCTCCTCCGAGGTGCGGTTGAATATTCTCAATATGCTCAGCAATGAGATGATGTCAGTAACCGAGATCTCACAGGAACTTGGCCAATTACTCTCTACCACCGGTGCTAATCTACGGAAGTTGGAAGAAGCCGGTTTGATTGCTACCCAGTACCGTCCCGGAGAACGGGGCACTAAAAAACTATGCTCACGCACCTATGATGAGATCACGATTAAGCTACCCGGGCTTGAGGTTTATCCCCGAGCCGACAGTGTTGAGGTCTCGATGCCTGTCGGTAATTACAAAGAAGTAGACATCGAACCGCCCTGCGGCCTAGCTTCCGATGCCGGGATTATTGGGGTTTTGGATGATGTGAAATCCTTTTTTGCGCCGGAGCATGTCTTCGCGCAGTTGATTTGGTTCCGTAAAGGTGTTGTGACTTATCGGTTTCCGAATAACTTGCCAGATCACACTGCTCTTGAAAGACTAGATCTGAGTATGGAGATCTGTAGCGAAGCACCCAACTATAACGAGGATTGGCCATCGGACATCACCCTTTGGATTGACGGAGTAGAAATAGGTACATGGCGCAGTTCCGGCGATTTTGGTGGTCAACGGGGTAATCTCACTCCCCTTTGGTGGTTGAAACGCTATACCCAGTACGGCTTACTGAAATCCTGGAGTGTAAACCATACTGGTTCATACATCGATGGCGTACGAATTAGTGATGTAACCTTAGATGACCTGGACATTACCGCAGAGAAGAAAACAATCGAAGTAGCTATCGGCAATAAGGATGACGCAGAGTTTCCCCGAGGGCTTAATCTATTTGGTCGTAAATTCGGCAACTATCCACAGGATATCGTTTTGAACTTGAATTACATCCCCGTCGAATAACTACTGAATTGACACAACCCTTCGATTACGAAAAGGGCCACCTTACGTATAAGGTGGCCTCACAATGGCTCCCCGGGCTGGATTCGAACCAGCAACCACCCGGTTAACAGCCGGGTGCTCTACCGTTGAGCTACCGAGGAATAAAAAAAGTTCCCGGCAATGACCTACTCTCCCACTGCGTCACCACAGCAGTACCATCGGTGCTGGAGGGCTTAACTTCTGTGTTCGGGATGGGAACAGGTGTGGCCCCTCCGCTACAACCACCGGGAA
>JALNWK010000095.1 GCA_023230925.1 Limnochordia bacterium | reverse complement strand
ATGCATCATCCTAACCCTCACTAACAGTGGGGGCTTTTTGTTGCGCTGAGCTGGACTAAGCACAGCGTTAAAGCTTCGTCCTTTCTTCCTAGCTGTCAAGGTGTGTTCGCTTTGACGCTTACGTATTATCCAACTACAGAATTACTCTTTCGGCAAAAAAATGTTGACATATGCCCAAAACTATTTGTATAATACAAGTGAGCATATGCCCATAATAGTTCTAGGATGATCTAGTCTTTGAATTGCAATACGTGGGCAGACAGTCTCAAAAGGGAGGTGTCAATAATGCCAAGAGGAGATGGAACTGGTCCTGCTGGCTTTGGCCCCATGACGGGTAGAAGGGCAGGTTATTGCGCAGGCTATGCGGTACCAGGCTTCGCGAACCCCTATCCTCGGGGAGGTGGTCGAGGTCGTGGTTATCGGCGGATGTACTATGCTACTGGTGTTCCGGGCTGGGCCCGTGCTCCCTACGGTGCGTGGGGCTATGGGGCACCGGCATACGCAGCGGAACCCGTACCGGCAAATGAAGGAGAGATGCTGAAGAACGAAGCTGCGATGCTAAAAGAGCAGCTTACACAGATCGAGGCGCGTCTTGAAGAGTTAGAAGAGGAGTAGCAAGGTGCCTAGAGGACTTGATTCCTCTAGGCATATTAACTTGGAGGTGCATTTGATGAAGATCGCGGTTAGCTCCCAAGGAAAAGACATGACCGCAGCGGTGGATCCTCGTTTTGGCAGATGTAGATACTTCATCATCTATTCTGATGAGGATGGTAGTTTTGAGGTAGTAGAAAACGCTGGGGTCGAGGCATCGGGTGGTGCCGGTGTACGCGCGGCTGAGCTTTTAAGTGGTCACGGGGTAGATGTTCTGCTTACCGGGACTATCGGGCCAAATGCCCAGCAAGGCTTAAGAGCCGCAGAAATTGCTGTTTATACCCAAGCTGAAGGGACTGTACAAGGAGCGATTTCTGCTTACAATGAGGGTAAATTGAAGCTGACATTAGAACCTAATGTGGGCTCACATTTTGGTAGACGAGGGAGAGATTAAAGGTGAAAGTAGCAGTTTCCACCGACTGCGGAAACGTGGCCACTCATTTTGGTCGTTGTCCCCATTATACGATTGCGGATATTGTTGATGGACATGTAACCAACCAGGAAGTAATACCAAACCCAGGACATCAACCGGGCTTTTTGCCTAAGTATCTGGCAGAAAACGGCATTGAGTGTATTATTGCTGGGGGAATGGGACCAAGGGCGGAAGGTCTATTCAAAGAGAGGGGCATCCTCACGATCACTGGCATTACAGGCAGTGTAGAGGATACGTTGGCAGAGTTGGCAGCAGGGACCTTAAAAAGTAAAGATAGCCTTTGCGAACACGAATAAACCTTGGGGAAAAGGTGATTGGGCGATGATTATTGCGGTGGCAAGTGGCAAAGGTGGTACCGGTAAGACTACGGTTGCGACTAACTTGGCCTTTTCTTTAAAAGACTCAGGACAAGTACAGCTGCTAGATTGCGACGTGGAGGAACCAAATTGTCACTTGTTTTTAGATGTTGGCTTGGTAGATGAGACACATGTTGAGGTAATGACCCCGGCACTGGATGCTACTCGTTGTACGTTGTGTGGCAGATGCCAAGAGGTTTGTGCCTTCAATGCCATCGCCTTATTGGGCAAGCAGGTCATGGTCTTTCCGGAACTGTGCCATGGATGTGCTGGTTGTACCTATTTTTGTCCTTCCGGTGCACTTACAGAAAAGACAAGACCCATCGGGGTTGTGCACAGGGGAAAAGGGAAAGGAATTAACCTTGTCTACGGCCTGCTAAATATCGGCGAGGCAATTGCCATTCCGATTATCCATCAACTGAAAAAGGAACTACGACATGAAACTATCGCTATCTTAGATGTACCACCGGGCACCTCTTGTCCGATGGTGGCTTCGGTGACGGGTGCGGATTTTTGTCTGTTGGTTACCGAACCAACCCCTGTAGGTTTAAGTGATCTGAAGCTAGCCGTAGCTGTAGTGCAGGAACTAGGTATTCCCCTAGGGGTTGTGGTTAATCGAGCTGGTCTTGGTGATGACTCGGTGTATGAGTACTGTCATAGGCACAATGTGCCCATTTTGCTGGAGATTCCCTTCGAACAGAGATTTGCCCAAGTCTATGCCCAAGGGAGACTAATCAGTGAGGATTATCCGGAGTGGCAAGCACGTCTTCAGGAGCTATTTGCGGAAATTGAGAGGAGGGCAAAGGAATGAAGAACATCTTGGTCATTAGTGGAAAGGGTGGTACGGGAAAAACCTGCATCACATCCTCCTTTGCCGTCCTTGCACAAGACAAGGTCATTGCCGATTGTGACGTAGACGCGGCTAATTTGCATATTCTTCTAGAGCCTCAAATAGTAGAAGAGCATGAGTTTTACAGTGGTAGGCGCTTTGAGATCGAAGAGAGTAAATGCACCCAGTGTGGGCAATGCACAAGATTATGTCGCTTTGATGCCATTAGTGACTACCGGATTGACCCCTTCTCTTGTGAAGGATGCGCAGCATGCTTCTATGGTTGCCCAAGTGATGCAATATTAGCTACCGACCGATTATGCGGGTATTGGTTTATTTCGCAAACAGCCTATGGCCCCATGGTTCATGCTAGGCTAAATATCGCTGAGGAGAATTCTGGAAAGCTCGTTACCCAAGTTCGCCAGGGGGCACAAAAAATAGCAGAGGAAACACAAGCCGATTACGTGATCATCGACGGGGCACCCGGAATTGGTTGTCCTGTTATTGCTTCTTTGTCAGGGGTGGATCTTGCTGTGGTTGTAACCGAACCAACCATTTCGGGATTTCATGACCTAAAAAGAGTCGTTGATCTGGCCGAAGGGTTTGACATAAACTACATTGTGTGTATTAATAAGTATGATCTAGATGAGACTAAGACCGCACAAATTGAACAGTGGTGTACCCATAAGGAGATCGCGGTCGCAGCCAAGATACCCTTTGATCCCAAAGTAGTGGATGCAGTGGTAAATAGGTATCCACCGGTTCTGATTCGTGACAGTAGGGTTTCTTTGGAGATAACAAAGCTTTGGGATGCGGTACTAACCAATTGCTGAAAGAAGTGGATGTCTGTTGCAGGAACAAGGTAGTGGAATTGAAAAGTCAGAACTAAACCAGATGAGCGCAGTTAAGCATGTTATTGCAGTGATGAGTGGTAAAGGTGGGGTAGGTAAGTCCCTTGTTACCGGTGTGCTAGCCGCGATGATCCAAAAGGAAGGCTATAAGGTTGGCATTTTGGATGCTGATGTTACAGGTCCAAGTATTCCCCGTATGTTTGGTGTCAAGGAGCGGCCAGAGCAGACAGAATTTGGGTTAATTGCTCCACCAAGCACAATCGGTATTCGGATCATGTCGTTAAACCTGCTTCTTGAACATGAAGATGATCCGGTGATCTGGAGAGGTCCGATCATGGCCAATTTGATCAAACAGTTTTGGACAGATGTGGTCTGGGGGGATCTAGATTACCTGTTGGTGGACTTGCCTCCGGGGACCGGAGATGCTCCCTTGACTGTAATGCAGTCCTTGCCTTTGGATGGGGTTGTGGTTGTTTCCTCGCCCCAGGACCTTGTCCTGATGGTGGTGGGAAAGGCTGTAAAAATGGCTAGGGCGATGAGCATTCCGATCCTCGGATTAGTTGAGAATATGAGTGGAGTCACTTGCCCAAAATGCGGAGAGTTTCATGAAGTGTTTGGACCACGACAAGGTGAGACTGCTGCCAAAGAGTTTGGTGTTCCGTTTTTGGGCTCCATTCCCTTAGATCCAAATCTTGCCGCTTTATGCGACCAAGGCCAAGTGGAACACTATGAGTCTTCGGTTTTCAGAAAGATGGCCCAGGACATTTTCGAGGCGATGGAACCTTAACGAGACCTTGGGGAAAGTGGTGAGACCCTTTCCCCACATCCTCTCAGATAATCCATAGGTACAACCTCCCTAGTAGTAAAGACCCCACTTTCATTCGTCTAGTACCTGATTAAGTAAGCTTCGGTCCATCAAGACAGATTCTGTGCCGATGATCGGTTAGTTGTGGCCCCGCCCGGAAATTCACTTTCGTAAGTATATATCCACTTTTTGTGCCATATACGTTGAGTAGGAAGGAATAGAAGGGGGGATCCCGATGCCGTGGGAGCAGGTAGTAGTCATGGGTGTTGCTTGGGGACCATTTGTGAGTGTGATTATCTCAATACTGAAGGGTTGGCTCAAGATTGAGAGCAAGTATATTCAACCGATCAACTGGGTGCTTGGCTTTTTGGGTTTGGTATTGTATAACATCATGGGTGGACAGAATTGGTACATGGCTATTCTGGCCGGCGTGACTGCTGTGATGAGTTCCACTGGGTTTCACGAAACCTTTGGACATATGGCCCAAAATACTGTGGCTAAGATTACATAGCTTGATCGTTGCCGCCTGCCTGACTTGGTCTCTTCCTAGGTTACAGTAAGGAATCTGGTTGAGTCAGGTCTACTCTAGAATATGTATTACTCGGTGATCCTTAGTCTACAGGCTTTTAGCTCATCAAAGTACTCTGCATAGAGGGGGTACCCATAAATGCACTGACTGATAACCGCCCAGGAAGGTTTCTCCCAAAGAGTGTCGTTATGACTACTGCTGCTGCAAAACGTGCTATAGCAATGTATTCATGAACATATACGATGGGGTTCATCTCCGTAAGTGTTGACCTTTTTCTTGTTTCCCACTGCATCTTTGCTTGATCTTCAGCTGAAAGTATTCTAAATCGTGAAAGCCATATGATTCTCGTTTTATAACCTTGATCTTAT
>JALNWK010000094.1 GCA_023230925.1 Limnochordia bacterium | reverse complement strand
TACATTCTTTGGGGGAAAGGGGGTCCTGTCTCTTCCCCCAGATTTTTCAACCGCCAAAAACAATAGGAATGCCCGACTGGTTTACATTAGGGTCATTTCGAACCCTGTTGCGGAAGTGCTGTCCACCAAGGTTACTGACTTGACTTCAATAATTAACGGATGAGGACCCAGAAGGAGAAAATCAAAGCGGCTTTGCCCAAAGGTAGCTTCATTGCACACCGAATCATAGGGCGGTAATTGATCAAAGAGTCTGTCCCTAAGAGCCTGCCCCACTAATCTGTTGGGTAACAGCGAGTCAATGGATACCCAAACAGAACCTTTGCGCACAAAACTTAGTTTGTACCTATATTTCCGGCTAACCAAACCCTTATCTTCAAGCAGGATAGCACTACCTGGTAGGAGCAACTCCTGCATTCTACCGGATGAGGGAACATGGGCGTAGTGTCTACCATCATGCTCTACTTCAGCAACAAAACGATTGACCCGTCGAACAAACCTACCAGAGATAAGCTCCATTATTCGTGATAATCGGCGACATCTAAAACAAAGATCTTCGCCCCACCTGATGTAATCTCCACTGGCCGTGTGGGTAATCCCGGTGCAAAGACAGTGCTAGGCGGCATCTGGGGAATGACACTGGTTGTCGGTTTACAGACAGACTTAATCAGTTGGACAACCTCATCGGTCTTTTCATCAGCAAGACCAATGAGTAACGTGGTGTTTCCCTGCTTCAAAAAACCACCGGTACTAGCCAATTTTGTCGCGGTTAGACCCCTCTTAAACAGCTCATCTAAGAGCTCCTTTTCATCGCTGGTTCTAACTACCGTGATAATGAGTTTCAACGGTATCCCTCCTTAGAAGCTTCCCAAGCTCCACGGTGCGAAATAGCAAGACCACACCAAGCAACCTGATTACTCCCGCCAATACAAAGATCTCATTGAAGGATAAGCGGCCAAGAAGCGCTGACCCTACGAAGGGAGCGGTAAAGGCTGCCAGGTTCACAATGGTATTGTAAAATGCAATACTGTTAGTCTTATACTGGGGATCGGCATATTCTAGCAGCAGGTTAAACACGCTAATCCCATACCCTGCGTTGAAGATTCCTAAAAACAAATGCAAGCCAATCAGATAGGCCAAGGACTCATATAAAGTAAATAATAGGGAGAACACACCTATGCCTAACATGGATACTACTAGCACAAAACTGTTACCCTTATTTGCAGCCACCCGCCCCCATAGTAGAAAACCAAAAATAGCGGTTAAGCTGGCGCTGGTGGTAAGCAGACCCAAGTTCCCGTTGGATAGGGATAGCTTCTCCACCAAGTATACCGTGCCCACAGGGGCGGTCATAAAGACCCCTACCTGCATCACAAACACCGCCATGCAAAAGTACTTGAAACGGTGCCCACACTCTCCGCCAAATAAGGGGCGAATCTTGAACGGCGCATTGGACTGTACATATCCGTCATTGGGCTCAATGGTCTTGGTTAGGAAATACACTGAACCCATGGCCATTAAGTATGCCATAAAGAACGCACTGGCAAAGTTGTATGGAAAACGCACCTGGTCCAGGAAGTATCCGGCAGCAATTGTGCCCACCATGGTAGCGATTCCGGCAAACATATTACGCCATGCAACGATCTCTGCCCGCTTCTCATCGGGAAAAATGTTGCCGAACATCTCCGTCCAGGCCAAACCCGTCACCGATCCTGGTATATTCATCCCAGCAAGAAACAACACAAAAAGTACTGCCTTAATTGGATGTGGTATCGGCAATAACGCCAAAATGGCAAAAAGCAGGTAACACGTTCGTCCGATGGTTGAACTCCTTAACACTATGGGTAGCCTTGTCGTTTCATTCCTCACCAACTGAGTAGCAGGAATGAAGAAAAGAGCATTTACCAGCGCCGGCAAACTGGTCACCAAACCCAACAAGAAATTGGAGGCACCTAATCTAAGAACGTACACCCCCAAAAAAGGATTGACCATCCCCACCGCCAGACTGTAAAGAACCGCATCCAAGGTACTAGTCTTGAAATTCCGATCAATATTCTCATAAACAGCAATCTGCCTATTGTCAGTCTGCTCCACTGAACATCCTCCGTCTTCTGCCTAATATTTCGGCACAGTGAGTCCTAAATCCTTTTACCCAAACAGGGCTATGACCAAGCCATTACGGCCCTATGGAAGGCTTAGTACCTCATCTACATGAACCAACACTTCGCAGGAACGCACGAACTGGTGCTGCATCCGCTCCCGGAATCAGTAAAGGCAAGCAGAGCAACTCATACTCACCCGGTGTAACAGTACTAAGATCCACTGCTTCAAGGATTGCCATATCATCGTTGGCTAGGATTAGTCGATGGACCCCTTCTGGTTCTGTAAAAGGAGCGATGGAGTAGTAGTCTATGCCAATTAGCTTTACACCCTTTTCCACCAAGTACTGAGCACCACACTTACTCAAGGCCACATAATCGGTGCAAAACCGTCCTTGCTGCAACAGACGCGCATTACTTGTCTTCAACAACAACCGAGTACATCCGCCAAGGTCAACGGATTGCAGCACAGAGACATCGATGATTGATTCTACAAAGGTTAGATCCAACACCTTACACTTGCCAATAAACAGATCAGGGGAAAGCGTCTCAATGGTCCGCCCTTCAGACATGAAGTGACGCGGAGCATCAATATGGGTACCGCAATGAACACCCATCTTGATTACGGAGTTGTTGCTCGAAGCTCCATCTTCCATTGAGCTAGTGACTGTCCTTGAGAAAGGTTGGTCCCCCGGATAGACCGGGGATTCGCCCGTAAGAGGTAGCGTGATATCAATCAGCATGGTAACCCTCCTGTGGAACCTTGGTGTTATTTGCTTCTACCACTATACAACATTTTCGAGGATAACTGAACCGGGCTTGTCTCCGTAAATATAAAGGTTAATCACTGTCATGTAAACATACCTGTCCCCATTTCTGCATCAATGCATCGACTTTCCTATGGCACCAAGCGGAATACTATGGTGAAAATGATCAATGCCCTTTATAGAACTCCAACGCTCCTTGCTCCCTAAGTAGCAGGCCAAAACCCTCAGGGAAATAGATCTACTTCAAGAATTCGGCTTGCATCTAGGTATGCCCCATGTTTCAGAGATGTGCCGCACCACAGGCATGTGAAAATTGCAGAGCAAATATGCATCAAACTACTTTCACATATTCTTCTTCCTTGTCAACGGTAGGTTCGTTTTGCTGCGTGGCATACGAGGAAAACTAGCAGAATACCAAAAATGGATCTATGACTGGCCGAGTCGAGAGGGAAACGGTTATTGGAGGCGCTGCTTCATGAATCATGAGCAAGTAACAGAAGATTATTGAGTAATCCAGAAACCAAGAAGGAATATGATGCTTTAGCCGAACTAGAGGCACAGTACAGCAGCCATTTCCCGTCTGGAAAGCGACGACCACAATCCTAGTATGGCATTCCTATCGGAAGTGGCCCAAGCATGTGCGAAACGATGTCTCCCTACAACGAAGAAAACCCCAAGGAAATCGTCAATCGATGGTAAGCATCTGCGGTTTGGGAAAAACAATTCATAGGACTCCTGTGTTTAGCCACGATTTTCCATAGCCTAACCGGATGACTCTGAACACGGTGTTTACTACGATTTGGTCAAAGTGAGCAATAACCTAGAATAACGCTAGACGGGTAATCATATCCATCCAAGACCGTCAAGTTGTCTGTGTAGTGCGGCCACTTCCATCCATTCCTACGGCTAAACTAATCTGTTGCAGGTGATAAATCTCAATTCGTGGTGCCTAACAGCAACTTCGAATGTCCTTGTTCTTGCCCAATACTACACCGATTCCTTGTCCGTTTCCGTAAGTCCCAACATCCTGAAGAACTCCTTATCCGGTATGATGAAGAGGCCCCTCGCACGTGCCTTATCCAATTTGCTCCCAGGACCAGAACCAAGAACTAACATAGTCGTCTTCAATGTCACGTTACTAGATAGTTCTGCACCGTTTTTCAAGGCAATTTCTTGCATCGTATGCCTTGGATAGTCGCTCTGCCCTGTAAAGCATACGGTTTCACCCGCAAGAACCCCAGTTGTTGGGATTGGCAAGTCTATGTCTTCTATCTTCCTCGGTTTGATTTTACTAGGCCATCGTCTGCTCTTTTGTTTCGTGGCTCCGACAGGAATCCAGTGTTTGGGCTGAATCATCTTAAGCAATTTGTGCAGATTCAGCACGTCGGACATAGCTTGATGATCAGTTTCATCGGCAATATTGAAGTGACTTACCAAAGCGCTCATAGAGTAGCTTTCCAGCGAACTCACTTCGTTCCGAATGGCTCGCATGGAACAGTAAAATGGATAATCCTTTTTTACCCAACCATAATAGACAAGAAACTTCTTATCAAAAGGACAATTGTGAGCTACAATTGGATAAGGGTATTTGCTAAGAAAGCCCCGAAAAGCATCGATATACTCATTATCTTGGCTAATGTCATAAAAGCCATACCCATACTTTTTACTTCCAGTAAAGCCATCTATCTCCTTTCCCAAGTATAATTCATCAATTAACTCATACCCCTCGCTAACCAAACAGGCTACCTCATATATCCCTGACTCCACTGCATAACTTTGCGTCTCCAAATCTATAAGAAGCATCTTTTTCAACGTAGACACTCCAATCCGTCAGTACATAAGCTCCATAGGTGTTTTCTAGGTGGCGTTTCACGTCGGCAATACTAGCAAAATCGCTGAATCTGTCATCCCCCCAAACGAGATTCAAAGCTCCTCCAAATTTGTTTTTTCGTATACGGAAGGTGAGAATTCTGCTCGTGCTATCAACACCTGTGTTTGTCAACATAAAAGTGATCCACGTTCTAACGTAAAAGTGATCCACTTTTTCTAATCTGAAAGTGATCCACCTAGAAGGATGTTAGGCCTTGATGGATCACTTTATTCCCAACTTAG
>JALNWK010000093.1 GCA_023230925.1 Limnochordia bacterium | reverse complement strand
GTTCACCTGCTCCCTGATTGGTTTGGGTACTGATCAAGGATAGCAGATTGTGGTTGAAGTGGATCACTTTTATGTTATAATTTCTGCCCCAAGTGGTTCACTTTTATATTATCAAATACAAACCACACTTGTGGCCGCCGAGGTTAATGATAGGATACCATTATTAAGGGTATATACACTCGTCGCGTATTTGGTTAAGGCCGTATCGTGGGTTACCATGACAATGGTTACACCCTTCCCATTTAGTTGGCGAAGCAACTCCATAATCTCATGGGTGGTAGCCTCATCAAGATTACCCGTAGGCTCATCGGCCAAAATCACTTCGGGATCATTGGCTAGGGCACGGGCAATGGCTACCCGTTGTTGCTGCCCTCCGGATAGTCGATCCGGAAAGGCCTTGGCCTTTTCCTCAAGTCCTACTCGCCTTAAGAGCATCCCGGTTTTAGTCAGCCGTGCCACCTTTGGAGTTTTCATAAACGCCATCGGAAATTCAATGTTCTCAGCCACCGTCTTCAGCGGGAACAACCGATAGTTCTGAAAAATAAAACCAAAGTGTCCCAAACGAAGTCTTTCCCTGTATTTTTCTGAGAGCTTCGATATGTCTTGTTCATTGATTTTGTAATGTCCCTTGGTTGGCATCGTTAGGGTACCAAGAATATATAGCAGTGTCGATTTACCGCAACCGGAGGGCCCCATAATCATAACGAACTCTCCCTTTTCTACCGTAAGATCCACACCTTTTAGTACCGGTGTATAGGGAGCAGCTCGATTACCAGAGGCATAGCCTTTATGAACTTTATCAAGAACCAACATATTGGTTTCCTCCTCTATCACCTGTGAAATCATAGCCCAAGGCGCAAAGCCTCAACACAATCGATCTTAGAAGCTCGCCAGGCGGCGAAAAAGGCCGTTGCCACAGAAATCATGCTGATCAGGCCAAAACCAAGCAAGAACGTTCCGGATGAGACACCCAAATACTCCACCGGTAGACGCTCAAGTTCCGGCGTAAGCGTCCGGATCGCAGCAAATAACGGTCTGGCAAATCCGTAAACCAGCGGAATACTTAAGGCCACAGAGACCAAGCACACCGCCATAGTCCACCCGAAAACACTTGCCCGAAGGTAACGGATGCCGATCCCTATTGCCCGGGAAATTCCTAGGTTAAAATGTCCTTCGGAGATTTTCGCATTGATCGTTAGAACTAGACCAATGACAGCACCGCATAGGGCTACCATCCCCAAAGCGAGCAAAAGGAAGAAGGGAACACGACAATTTACATAATCCGCCGTACCTTTCAGGTAATGAGTATAGCAAATACACCCAACATCACTCGGAAAGGTAAAACCAGTTTGCATCGCCGCTTGTTTGAAACAGTCTAGCACCAAATCCGAACTAGCCTCTGTCCGAAGAACCAAATATCCAAAATGTCTTTTACTACCTGCTTGGGTACTAGTGAAAAGAAGGTCGTAACCACCGGTTAACGCTTCCTGACTACCGGCCTCTGAGTTATATACACCAACCACTATGTACTCACCTACAGGGACCGCATCGGTGTCGGATATCTGTATGCTCTGGCCAATAACACCCTTGTCGGCACCAAACACTTCCTGACGTAATCGTGCAGAGATAACCACACTTGCATGCTCACCGCTTAGTAAAGCTGGGTCGTATTCTCGCATATCATATCCCAACAGACTCATCGCATGCTTATCTATCCTTAATGCACGACTAACCCTGTAAGCACACTCATCTTTTGCCATGGTCACCCTGAACATACCACGTAGGTCTGTGCTCGATAGGGCACCAAGATAGGCCGAGTCATCCTGTAACAATCGCTTCAACGAAGCCTCTAGATCTTCTAGAGAATCGAGATCAATTTGGGTCGGTTGACTACCTATAGCAGTCTGCCTACTAATTAAGTAGACATCCTGGTACTGGACAAAACCGGTTCTTAGCAACAACAATGAATTAGCCGCCAGTAATGACGCAGATAAAGCAGTAGTAACCTGTAAGACAACCAACACGAAACGGAGGATGTTCACCGAATCAAATGAGGGAAAAACTAGTTTAGTAATGCGCATAGTGTTATCTCCTTAACTACTATTCGCGAATCGCTAAGGCCTCAACAATATCGGTCTTCGATACAATTAGCGCCGGAATAACGCCACTCATAACCACAAAGAGTACAACAAACAACATGATGACACCTAGAAAAATGAAGTTGAGGGGAACCAAAGGCTTGGCCCAGGCAGGTAATAGGTTAATCGCCCCCACCAACGGCACAAGTCCTAGTAACGAACCAATAATCGCCAGCAACAGGATTCTTAGACTATCCTCAAGGGCAAGGGCCCGTCTGGATACGCCCAGCGCCCGTTTGGTGGCTCCAATACCAATAGCACGCTTAATCCGGCTAAGCTGTACATTGATCACAATCAGAAGCGCCCCAAGCAGAATACACCCGA
This sequence comes from Limnochordia bacterium, assembly GCA_023230925.1. Classification (NCBI taxonomy): domain Bacteria; kingdom Bacillati; phylum Bacillota; class Limnochordia; species Limnochordia bacterium. The sequence continues at coordinate 2,608 of JALNWK010000093.1, read as the reverse complement.
TAAAGAAGAAAATGACCGCATTCACCGACTTTGTGCCCGGAGGATGAACTAGTAGTCTTCTAACCACGTTTGTGTTTACCACTCCTTGCCCAAAGCATCCTTCCCGGACCATAGCTTCCACTTTCAAAAGTACCTGGGCCACCGCGCCCTCCCGTGGGACAATGCTGGTTTGCGGTAGAAGCTGCCGATGACTGTTGTTGAAAGCAGAAAATCCGAAGACATAGGCCATCGGTGAAGACTCTGGCGCATCCCCACCGATTGTCTCCTGGTACTGCTGTATGAGTGAGTCGGTCCTCTGCTCCACTATGCCCACCACCAGGTACTCGGCATCGTCAATCGACACTAATCTGGAGCCTTCGGAGCTTTCAAATTGGAGCATCTGTGCAAAGTCCATGTTTATGACAATCTCTTGGGTATCATCCTGGGGCCAGCGCCCCCCTACAAGCCGAAGTTCCTTGCCTTCAATGTATTCACCGGCCCCGTAATAGATGAATACCTCTGTGCTCTCGTTTTCCATGAATAGTCTACCGATTGCCGATGACTCAAGATATGCAAAGTCCACATTCCCAATCTGACGCTTTAGTGCCGATAACTTTTCTTCTGATGTGGGATAGACAAATCCACTCATACCCAGCGGTTGAATCGCCGTAACCCCAGGCAAAACACTAACAGTTCGTCCCTGTATCGATCTACCAAAGGCGATTGGTGCAACATACGAACTAAAGGACATAGACAGCACAAAACCACATATGAAAACCGATGCGGCAACGCTTAACACCAGCAACAACGAAAACCTACGATCACGTTTTGCTTCTAACACTGTCGAGCGCAAAAGATAAGAAAACACAGACATATGCGTTCCTCCTGAGCATGCGGCCATAACAATAACCATGGCTGTACCGCGGAATCCCAACATGTACTCTTTTACTCACTAATCCCTGTACTAGGTACCCCAGAGACAGTCTACGTTTCGACGACAAAAACGTCTCACCACCCCTTCATCCCTAGCGAAGAGAAGACACTCATAATACAAATCCCCCGCGTATCCTACCCGGCGAATCCAAAGAAGCGATTGAAGTAGCTCGTCAGCAGACTATGCTCCGTAGGCCTCACACACCTAAATACAGTCATACGTGCAAAAACAACTGATGTGGTTATAAGCAAAAGCGGCGTTCCCATTCCACATGCAAACCGTTCACAGAATCAATCACAAACTACACAGCTTACCAGTCCGGACATTCGATATACTGTTTTCCGCAGTTAATGTCGTGGCCGCACTCGTGGATAAGATCTCGAGCGTGACTAACACAACTTATACCACAATCTCTACACTCGTACCGACCATGCTCGTTCTTGATGTTATAGGTGCATTTCCTCGGCCAGTAGTAAAAAAACCAATGTGTTCCAGTACTGCAATGGATATCCACATCCGCTGGTCCCATATATATCATGAAATGTGGAAGATCCGTGACACCGCACCTATTGTTACAGATACAATCGCAATCGCAGTCATACGCAAGTGCGAGGCCCAGAATAGCCGCCACCAACAACACCGACAAAGCACGGCATGAATAGGTTTCACTGCATTTAGCTTTGAACGCATTGGTCTAGACTCCTTTCTTCTACTTCGTCGTAAATGGTCTAGCCGCTTTTGCTAGTTTTCGTGCAAGAAATCCCCGTTGAAACCCCAAACATATAGAGTACTTAACCAGATACCATGATAATAACCTTCAAAAGAACCTCAGTAATTCATATGCCTGGATGCAAACAATCGCGTTAGCGCGATGTATCAGTGTTTTTACCGGTTCATCTCTGTAGGTGCGAACCTCTTTCTTATTCCCCATTGCCTTAGGTCCTCGGCCGAAAGCACTCCAAATCATGAAAGCTATATGATTCTAGTTCTATGGCTTTGATCTTACTGTTGGTTCCTTCTAGCTTACCGTTACTAGTAGGGTAGCGAGCATGGTTCAACATGCCTCGCCAATGTGTGGCTGTGCACCTTCCGTGACCGTATAAGCCTTACACAGGAACTGAATCAGCCTAGCCATACGTCTTGTAGCCATAGGACCACCGACATTGGTTATACCGGAAGCCTCAAGATAAATCTCATTGCAGTGGGACACACAATCTGTTGGATCTTCTTGGCCGCCCTACCGCAGGGCGAACATACTACTTATAGCGTTTGTCGGGGCCAACGGATACCCGCTGTTGACTCATCCAGAGCCTCAGCATGATCTACTCTGCGGCGTCAAACAAATCTGGGTATACCGATAGTAGACATCGGGTCATCTCCTTATTGAGGTGATTTATTAGGATTACTACCCGGTGTCTGCTTTTTTATCCCTTTGACCTGCACTTACTGAGATAGACATTTCTAGAATTATGCTACCATTTGTTGGAACCCATCGTCAAGCGATCGCGAGATCGAGCCAGCACTTCCGCAACAGGGTTCGAAATGACCCTAATGTAAACCGGTCGGGCATTGCTATTGTTTTTGGCGGTTGAAAAATCTGGGGGAAGAGACAGGACCCCCTTTCCCCCAAAGAATGTAACTTTGGAAGCTAAGGAGATGCTATCCAATTTTCGCTAGGTTAGGTAGCAGGTAATG
>JALNWK010000092.1 GCA_023230925.1 Limnochordia bacterium | reverse complement strand
GCTGGAACATAGCGAAGTTCGCGGGTGATTTCTTGCCTGATGACATGCCTCTCATGACCGCAACAAGAACAAACCAGTTCTTCCTCGGGAAGGTGGTATTCGATAATGTTCTCGGGTAAACCGCTGGTTGCTATCTTTGGTGGATAGGCTTAAAAGACCAGATATAGTCTACGATGGAAATCGCGCACTAGAACCGAAACCACATGGGACAGAAGCGGCGGCAGTTAAACAGGCTATTCAGTATGTGAATAAAACTAATGGAGGGTTGATACTGGGTGATTCTCAAGAGTTCATGGTAAGAACTTTTGGGGCCCCATCCCATACACTGCCAAGCCCTATTACGGATAATTTCGGTAGGATGTACAAAGTGACCATAGACTCTCATGGTTCTACTCCTGCATTAACCTATAGGAAAGACTATATAGGTAGGAATGAAGTTTATGATCAAGTGGCTGTTACATCAGCAGCCCTAGCGATTATTTATCCTGTTCCAGCAACGGCACCTGTACTAGTGCCGGCTTTGGCTCAGTAACTGTGGTGAGACATCCGGTGGTTGTCTGTACCCATTTTCTTTGCCAGCTGTGGTACTCTCATTTGCAGGCTAGATTCAGTGTTCACGCCAATTTGGCCAAGAACGTTGCCCAGGATGTGTCCGAAGAAGTGTTGACTATCCATACAAAGAACTAGTAAATTGGAAGAGGATGGATATATGGGAAGATGTGCTGTGAACCGTCTACAGACGAGGGGGTGAATCCGATATGCTCCATCACCGAAATTGGATGGGTGTACAGAAGAAGACGACTATAACGGTTACTTACATTCAGAAAGGTGATCTCGAAGTATAGGGTGATTCCTAGCGACCGCATTCTATTGAGAAGATGAACGTTCGTCGACAACGAAGTCGACGAACTCCAATTCTCTGCTAGGAAACTGGGTCTTGCGGACATGGGGTGTATTGCTAACTGGAAAACATTGGACTTACCTTTGTTGTCGTGGCCCAGAAAGATGGCGATGAGTAAAGAACAGTCAGAAAGACGCTGAGGAGTCGGTCCATTGGTTAGCAAGCCAAAAACATGTCTAACCTAGGTCCTGGATGAAGACACGAAACCATCGGGGCTTGTTCCGAATGAGACAGGGGGTTCTATCGCCCAGGTAAAGGGGAGGAGCTAATACCCTTGTGAGTGTTGTCTTGCGGCCGTGTAAGACCCCAGGTCCTAGCATATTCTGTGGGGAGGTTGGGCTGAGAACTTCTGGTTTACGGGGGCATTTGGTATCTTGACGATGATGAAAGGAATGAATCAAGTATGTTTACTCGATCGGGAGATAAAGAGGCGAATGTCGGTGGCCCGATTAACAGGGAATGCAAAAGGAAGGATAGTCCATGCGGAAAGTACTATGCCTATCTTGAACCGATAGACGGTATTATCAAGGTCTGGGTAGCCAAGAAAGGAGATAGGGCTTCAGCATCTCCCATTACAAATGGAACTAACCATGATGTAACTGAGTTCAACTGGAATGACCGGTCGCGTCTTGTTTTTGTCCAAACGGATGATCGGGGAGTGCCACATATATACAGGTATTACCCGGACGATGGTAGTGTTAGATGCATTGCAGAAAGACATGACCATGTTCAGATGGCAACGTTGTTACAATCAATTATGCGTGGAGTCTATAATGACACAGAACGCCAGAACGAAATACTTGAACTCCTTTGTGGCTGGCCTGAAATAAAGGATCCCTTATCTTTAACTAAGATTGATGCGCAAGTAAACTTCGCGTACTATAATGGCTTGCCATCAGAGGAAAAAGAGGGGTTTTTATACATACTATCCCGGGTGTATATATACGTATTGATTCGCTACTGCATCCTTGAGCCGGAAGAATGGGAGGAACCACTTAGAAATTACGACTTGCTGTGGCCTGTTTTGAAGGAACACCGCTTGGCGAGAATTCGCTCCCTGAATATTTCGACTGTTTTTCATATGGACATCCCGAAGAGTCTTCTTCCTAGGGGTAGTCGGGCAGTCTCTCTTATTCGGGAGATCATTCTTAGTGAGTTTCCCAACAGGAGGCTTGCTTCTCGGAAAGAGCAGGAGATCATGGTTTTGACTAATACCCGGGATGCCTATGTATTTCCCTGTAAAGAGCATGGTGATGATATTCTTTGGATCAGCTATGATCAGTATGACTATACGATTGATGGTGGGTTTGGATGTAGGGATCTGAACATGTCCTTTTCATTCGCCTTGCCTTGGGGAACACCCGCCTCTTCCTACATAGTTTATACATTTGCGGAGTTAGAGCTCGTCATGAAGAAACTGTGTGCCATATTGAAGTGGAGTTATCCTTATCACAGGGAGTTCTTCGAGCAAATAAGAAAATTCGAACGCAAGTGATTGAGAGGGGTTTCTATGTCAGCGGAATAACAGAACTTGGCTCTTGACCATTTAGTGTGGAGAGAACAATCTTGCTATTGTTTATAGTGGCGGGAAATTGAATCCATATACGAAATGGGTCGGCGACATAAGGTGATCTACCAAGCGTTTTTGAGGCATCCATAGGTAGATTCTGTTCAATGCTGAAGTAGTGTATACGGACGACACAAGGTTCGTGATGGTTAGTTCTTAGGGTTCATCTCCGTAAGTGTTGATGCTCTACCTTAGTGCAAACATATCTTAAGGAGGAGTAGCTTAGTATGAGTGAGTTTTCAACAGGGTTTCTCGTGCTAAAGGATCATGAGCAGCTGTTATCTACCTGTCTTAACGAAATGGAAATCGACGATAGTATTGGTTTTGTATATCCAGTTAACGAAAAGTGGGTCGGATTACTCCTTGCCGATGAATGGTTGATGGAACCGAAAACGGTGAACATGGTTGCGGAGATATCTAGGCAGATGCCCTTGCTGTATTTCTTCTGCGCCGAGGATCATGTGTGGGGATTTCGGGTCTACAACCTAGGAGATTGTGTTCTGTCGGGAGTGATCCCCCTTGATCCAGAGGTCGGTGAGCTGGAACTTGCGGGTACACCGTCAGCGTTTGGTCTATTTGGCTTCGATGAAGATAAAGTCAATCGTCTCAACGATTTTCTGTCTTCGGAAACAGGATTAACAGATGAGGACGGGCTGGCTGTTTTTAAGGAACTTCTCGAGTCAGTTGAATTCGGGTGGATGAGCTATAGCTATCTGATTGATGAGGGAGCAAATGACTGAGCGGGAGAGGATCCTCCGCACAGATGCCATCAGGTTTGCAGGGAGGATCTTGCCTTGGCTTATTGTTACCACAGGCAACGGAGTTGAGAGCTTTACAGACAATAGTGTCGGGGGCATGGAAGTTAAGCACTAGGGCGAAGACTTAACCACATACCTTTAAGATAGTGCAGGCGCAAAGAAATAAGGACGGATGGGCATCTAGGCCCCGTGCGATTTATGACGCATACGGGTCGGCTAATCAAGACCGTGGAAAAGGTAGCTAGGAAGGGGTCTATTACAGCACACGTTCCAGGTTAACCCAAGCCGTTAAGTAGCTCTGCTTCTGGAACCCTAGCCTATGAGCCCTTCGGTAGTGTGTTGCAGGAAACAGGTTCTACAGAAGAACATAGGCATCGCTTTACCAGCAAGCCCATGCATAGCACTGGTCTATACTATTACGGGGCGCGGTTCTATGATCCCGAGCTGGGTAGGTTTATTAGTATGGATCCGGCTAGGGATGGGTTGAATTGGTATGTATATGTACATAATAATCCAGTAAAATATGTTGATCCGGATGGTACAACGACGTCAATCACGAGGATGTATAAGCCTGGGCACTTGCTATTGCCTGTTATTGCTGGCTCAATAGCATTTGATCTAGCGATAGATCACCTAATAACAAAATGTGTGGAAAACGAACAGGAAGAAGTGGCCCCTTACCCGTTATCGATTTCCAACACAAAATCGAATCGTCGCGACAACAAGGAAAGGGTTGCTCACTATACCAGCCTTAAAAACGCTTTGAGTATTATGATGGCAGGAAGGAGCTATCCGTCCGAGGATCGCGTTTTTGCAATGGTGGAGCCCTCCGCAGCCGCTGAAGCGAGGCTTGCGGGTGCGGTTCATCCGGAGGTAAAAGCAACTTTCAACCGTGATCCTGGCTGGGAAAAAGACACACGAACTTGGTACGATGGGGGTAATTGTGTCGAGGGTTCTCTTATGAGATCGCGTGCGGGATATATGGATATTGTACACTTAGAACCAAGAATTGAACCGGTTGAACCGGTAACAACAGTGACATCTTTGTTTAAGCATTTTTGGCAATGGCTAAGAAACCTAGTTACGGATCTAGATTAAGAGTAGTCACTTCAAGAATGTGACGGGAGCTGATTATATTGTCAAGACTGTGTATTCATAAACTAGCGTATGATCATCCATCGCGAGGGTCTAGAGGGCCTTTGATGATAGATATTCCTATGGTTGGTAGAGTTTTCGAGGGGTATCGGGCATTTACCGGGGTACTAAGGTCAGGAAGGCTGTCCTGTCTGTCTGGGCATATTGGTGATGGCGTAACAGGACTTAGTCATACAATCGCCGGAGAAGTTCAAGCAGGAAGTGGTAAGATCACGATTGATGATGTAGAATACGGTGCAGAGAAGTTGGCGCGGATTGGTGTAGTCTTGCCTCGTGATTACAGCGGGAGGAGAGGAAAACCAGTACGAAAGCAGTTAACTGAAGCGTTGAATATACCTAATCGATATGCGATACAAAGTGTCACAGAATTGAAGGAACTATTCAGATTAGACGAAGATAAATTGGACAGTCCTTTATCCACATATGGCGATCAGATATGGCCCGCAACGATTGCGATTGGATTAGCTAGAGGTAAGCGGATTTTCTGCTTTCCTTGGATGAACCCTACGTACATCAAGGCCCATTTAGATGGCTGGCTCGGAAACTCTATACGACTGCTTAAACGGTATGATGCGTGGGCAGTTTTGCCAACATCCAATCCGCAGGCTCTGGCTGGTCTTGTAGATGACATTTTCACTGTCATAGGTCCTTTTCATTACTGTGCGGGAAGAGTCGATGATCTGGTAGAGGTGGTCTGGCTAGGTGATGATAGTCTGTTTTTCATTCCTAAGACTGACGGTAACGGAGCTGACAAGGATTATAGCCGAGCACTACTTAACATAAGCCTGTGTGAAAAGGAACTACATCGCGGAGGACGGGAATCTGATAAGACGGAGGAATTCATAACATCTGTTAATGCGAAATATGACAGGGGGGTAAG
>JALNWK010000091.1 GCA_023230925.1 Limnochordia bacterium | reverse complement strand
TATAGGCTTGGTTCAAGGTAATTAGATAGACTGGACTTCTCTTCCGTGAAGGTGGCCTTCTCACACCGTTTTAGTGGCCTTATTTCTCCGTGACAGTGGTCTTTTCAGATCGTAATATACAGAATACAAGAAAATAGCCACCACTTATGGCCATGAACCATTTTTCTTTTATATCAATACATAAATCGAATCACTGGGCGGTGATGCATATAGTACCGATCCGTCCTGACTGTAAAGAGACCCGCAAGTGCAGCTTATCTTCCTCGTGTGTAAATGGGACCGCACTACCGGTTTCCACATCGATTACAGACAAATCCTTATGTACAAGCAGGGGATATCTTGCTAAATTTATGGTCATGCGATGTGTGGAATCTGGGTCGCCATCATTCCAGACGATTAGCATTAGCTTATCATTAGCATCGTTAATATGCAAAGCAGGGCGCAAGGCTGTACTAGTATAGGAAAGCCCTAACTTATCTAGGAACCTACCCCGGAAAAACACATCGGGATGATCTTGATAGATACGCTGAAAACGTAACGTACCAAATGGAAGATCTAAGAAGGGTTTACCGAGCAGGAATGCCTGCCACATGGCATCATACCCTCGGTTAGCCTCTGTTATCCCAAGGATGCGATTCGGTAGGGTAAACCGGGTAATTTCCGGAGCATTGAAAGGATCACGCCTATAGGGAAACCCCCAGACTAACCCATGCATATGTAGCAACTCACCGAGATAGTCAGCAATTCCCTCGCCGATGAAGAAATAGGTACCTGCCCGGGACCAAAGCTCGTGAAAGCGGCGAAACATTTCCCTATGCCCTTCGGCAAACGCGGTAGCTGGCGTGGCATGACTCGTGGCTTTGATTATAGTCCAATACGGGGTGCATGGCCCCAACTTGGTCAAAAAACATCCCACTTCCACCGATATCAACCAAGAACTCTTGATGCTCCACTAGTTTATCCTGCCAACCCTTAGCCGTTGGAGACATCACAGAGAAGGTGTAGCCGGCCCAGTGCTCGTCATAGGTGCGTCCATCTATTGCTTTGACATCATTATCGGTTGCTTGCTCTTGGTACCACGGGCTAACCTTATTAGCAATCCGGGTATTATTGTAGAAGATCAACCGCCGCCCGGCGGCGTTAATTGCTTGTGTTGCTTGCCGGAGACCTGCGGCCCCACCGGCTTTTTCACTGGGCACATATTCCGGATATATTGTGTCAAAACCGCCTAGGTGCCAGCCCTTGATTTCCAGGACGTTACCGCCGCGCCCTGTCACTCGACTAGCTTCCAAAGGCAATTCATTGAAGGGCATGATCAGTTCTCCCCGACTATTTTTGATAAACTGAACCCCAAATCCCGTCATCTCTTCAACCCACTGGGGAGATTCGATGGTCCAACCTGCTTCGTTTGTTAACCAGTTCCGATACCGTTCTGCACCCCAATACCAGTCTTGGTCTTGTTTGACTCCTACTTCTACAAGGGGCGCTGACCACTTGTTCCCCGGTTCGAGAAATGGCCACAGTGAGAAGCTAAACCTGATTCCCATAGGGGCCCCTTGATATCTGAGCGTCTTGTATTCGGCATTAAGATCATATACCGCCATATATAAACCTTCCTGCTTATTACCGTACAGCAACCATTGCATAGAGGCTACCCCTGGATAGACAATCTCATTAATACCTTGGGGAGTTGGCACAATTTGCCCTTCACGTTCTGGCCATACCAAGCGATCGTGGGGAAAGGCGGCCCGAGCACTAGTTAGCTGTGGATAGTCTATCCTAACTATAGTAGTAGTGCCTGTGTTTTCTAGCTCTAGCTGCCACCGGGTAAAGGCATCGGTCTCCACTTCAATGGAGAGAACAGCCGAAATTTGATACTCCTCATGGTAATACTGTAAAACAAGCTGCTGGCCTGCATCCGTCTTCTGTAGAGTCCATTGGGGAGCACCATCAAACCGTAAGGTTTCCCGAGAGGTTGCCTCCCACATATTGCTTGTTGTGGGATCAACATGAATCATGAACGGACTAATTTGGCTAGGTAAGAGGTATTCGGTCTTGGTTTCTTGATTTAACAATGAAACTATGCGCCCGATTTGCGGATCGTATACCATTTGCAGGTACCGATTAGATAACACCACATTAGCTTTGGCCTCTGTTACCGTTACGTGAATCGCCAATAGAAATAGCACAAAACTAACCCAGGTCGTAACCAAGACAAGCTTATTCATTCTCGATCCCTTCCCTCCAACCAGTTTTTGGCTCGTTGGCGGAAGCTAGCTTCCGCCAAACCAGATTACCCTACAATTGGAATGATTCCCTGAACTCCTGCATATCGAGTCGCAAGACTGCCTCGAGATCCTCTAGTACCTGATGGGGTGAGGCGCTCCTGAAGACAACATCAAGAACCAAATCGCCGAAACGCCATTCTCCGGTAATCCCCACCTCATTGTACGACATAATGCTATTTGCATAGAGACTGGCCTCACAGAAACCGGATAGAAATCCATGAGCATCCGTGAAAACAGGCGCCTGTAGATCCTTAGTGTTGACAGGCAGAGACCCCAAGATACTCATCGCGTGGCCAATTGGCGTAACTTGTTCTTTACCAATTTCAGTAGCTAGGTACTCCAGCAATCTCCAAGCTTCTGCTGCATTTTCTGTATTCACAGGAACCCCATAGGCGTGCCCGTATTGCATGGCAGCATAGCCCGCGTCCCCTTGCGGGATGGGTAGACTTCCATACTGTTTTACATCATACGTCCACTGTGCACTAAAGGGCCAGCCCATGGCAAAGGCCACATTTCCCTGGTGGAAAGCATCCCAGGAATAGAAATCCATAATTGGTCGCTCTACCATCATGTTGGAAAAACGTTCTAATACTTTGACCGCTTCCTGGGTATACAGGTTCAACTGGCCCTTTTCATTAATGACATCGCTTCCCTCAGCCAGAAGCATGCTTATGAACATAAAGCCCAATGACCAATTCGCACCTAGTGTAGTCAGAGCAGGATACGTCAAAAGACCGTCTTCGCCGACTTGTGCAACGCGGCGCGCCATGGTGATAAATTCAGACCAATTATCGGGAATCTCCCCGATACCATGCATATCGACCACGTGCTGATTGTACATCAAGCCTGTTACCATATTCTCGATGGGTACACCAAACATTACGTCCTTAAAACTTACAGACTGAGCAGCTATGGGTAACAACTCGGCCTCAAGTCGGTCACGCAGGTTTAAGGGTACAGGCTGTAACATGCTTTGCCGATAGAGATCAGCCATTGGCGTTACTCCATTTTTGATGATATCTGGTGCGGTACCGGCTACGATGGAAACAATGACTTGGTTTCAATCACCCACACGTCCAAGATCATTGATCTTGATATGGGGATTGGCCCGTTCGTACTCTTCAAAGTATCTTTGCATAATGTAGTAGGTAGGTTCAGGTTCGGAAAAACCACTGTAGATAGTGATTTCAATGCGTTCATTGCTTGCCAATGCTGCCATAGGAGAAACTCCTACAATCAGCAGCGCAACCATTATTAATGCGGACACCTTTTGCATGAATAAACGCCTCCCATAATTTCGCTTGATTACCGTTCATTTCAAGAAAGCAACCTAGTACTACTAATCACAACTTTACCTTAGCAAAGAGCCATCATTACATAATTTGAGATTATCTGGTGCAATTTCTGTTTGGCATTTGCTTTAGCATCTAGTCGTCTGTGCGATCGTTACAATCGTCATAACCGTGTCTAGATCTGACGTTCAAGCAATGGGCCTAAAAACAACAACACTATGCTCAAGATCCTGTTAGTTCGCCAAATATGCTTTTTCCTGCCTCCTTTCCATTCAACTTCCCGTGTGTGCTCATTTCACGAACCAAGTTCGGTACTGATCACTTTATTGCTAGTAGACCTAGTCTTGGACAGGAATAGGGGCTACAGTCTTTATAAAACCCTGCTTTGTTAACTTGAAGTGCTTTTCCGAGTTCACACCCTAGACTTGGGCTATGTATTCTTCCTAGAAAACTACACTGTTTATGAATCAAAACGATATCTTATCAATAACTAAGCGAAATCGTGTACAAAGGCCAAGCTATTTCAAAGCACCTTAAGTACATGTGGTGCTCAGGTGGTATCCCGGATCATTAACTTGTGGGGTACCACTATTTCCTGCCGTGGTAAAGGCTTGGTAGCTTTTACGCGCCTAATGACCAACTGGACAGCAATCTGCCCCATCTCTTTCTGAGCATGATATACTGAACTTAGGGCTGGGATAGTATAGGGCAGAACGTCATCAAATCCCATCACAGCAACGTCGCTAGGTACCGATTGACCTGCCTCTAACGCCACCTTCAATGCTCCAAAAGCCATTACATCGTTGGCGGCAAAGACAGCCGTAGGTGGCTCACTTTGTACAATAAACTCCTGCATAGCCTCAGCGCCTTGGGCCATTGTAAAATGACCGCATTTAACCAATTCCTCCTCTACAGGCAGACCTGCACTCTTCATCGCCTCCACATAACCTCTAAGGCGTGCCTGGCCTGTAGCCATGCATAGCGATCCACTTATGTGTGCAATCCGCTTATGTCCTACAGCGATCAAATACTGGGTAGCATCATAGGCGGCTTGTTCATCATCAATATACACAGCATCTATCTCTTCGTGTAAGACTGGACTGATCATGACCACAGGTATCTTCTTAGCCCTGAGTTCTTGGAGGGTGTCAGATCTCAGGGTAAGGTCTTGGCAGATGATTAGCCCGGTAATCGGCCATCTAGTTATTGCACTGACAAAATGTTCTTCCCGAGACTTTTTGGTTCCTGAAGGATCAGCAGTATTATATAGAAAAATATCATACCCGTGTTCTTCCGCTTCACACTGTACAGCAGCGGCTATCTCGGAGAAAAATGGATTACTGATGTCTCGAACGACCAAAGCAATAATATCCATGAATCCTCGGGCCAAACTGCGTGCGAGATCGTTACCCTTATAATTCAGTTCTTTAGCCGCGCGTTCAATCCGCTGTCTAAGGGCGGGACTAACATATCGTGTCCCATTCATCACATGGGATACGGTGGACATCGAGACTCCGGCTAGTTTTGCAACTTCTTTAATCGTAGCAGCCATGCCCGGCCTCCCCGGAAAACACCATCGAAACGCTTCGCTGATATCCACATTATACCAATTCGAGGCTAATGAGTCAAATGCGCGCGAACACTCGAGTGAGTCAACGATTAGCGGGTAGAGGCTCCATCTCCAAGTCGGCTCGGTTCCTTACGTGCTAGAAAGTGGTACCTTCATTGAGTCTGTTGAACAGGTTCGACAATCCACCAGACGAAGTC
>JALNWK010000090.1 GCA_023230925.1 Limnochordia bacterium | reverse complement strand
GACTTCGTCTGGTGGATTGTCGAACCTGTTCAACAGACTCAATGAAGGTACCACTTTCTAGCACGTAAGGAACCGAGCCGACTTGGAGATGGAGCCTCTACCCGCTAATCGTTGACTCACTCCAATTCCGCCCTGTAATTGAATCAATTCCCACTCCTATGGTATAGTATATCTAGTTGCGGACCCACCATAGTCCGTATGTATCAGGAGGGGGTTAACTATGGATTTCCTGAGTTTGGCAACTAAGCGAAGAAGCGTCCGAGCCTTTTCCTCACAACCTGTTGAAAAAGCAAAACTTAGTATGGTTTTGGAGGCAGCCCGATTGGCACCTTCAGCCAACAACAAACAGCCCTGGAAAATGATCGTGGTACAAGATGCGGAAAAACGGAAAAGACTAGTTCAAGTCGCCGGTGGCCAAGGATTTGTCGGGGAAGCGCCGGTTGTAATCGTTGCGGTGGCCCTTGAGCCTGAACGTATGATGTCCTGTCAAGTACCTCCCTATGCTGTTGATGTCGCTATTGCAGTAGACCACATTACCTTGGCAGCTGCTGCTTGTGGACTGGGTACTTGCTGGATTGGGCATTTCGATCAAGACCAGGCAAAACAACTGCTGAACATACCAAGGGAATATAAAGTGGTGGCGTTGCTGCCCTTAGGTTACCCAAAGATTCAGGAGCACAGACCGAAAAAACGCAAACCCCTAGATATGCTGGTGGAATGGGACAGCTGGTCCTAGAAAGGTCACACAGATATGATAAGAGCCCGCACGATTCTCGGGTGGTTTGGTTTCTTTGGCTATATCCTCATGGTCGTTATTGCATCGAGGGAACCACAGTTTACAGCATCCTTTATGGTATCAGTACTGGGTAACCATTTCCCGTGGCTGACACTGGAGCAAAAGTACTTTACTGTAACCCTTGTTCGGAAATTAATTCATCTTCTAGCCTATGGAGGATTGGCACTTTGTTGTTTTTTCGCGAGTGCGGGCACAAGACCATTAAAGCGAAGGCCTTTCTTAGCTGCCTTTGTCTTAAGTCTGTTAGTAGCAGGACTGGATGAGTTTCTTCAGTTCTCTCAGGCCGGAAGAACCGGCAGCTTACTTGACGTTGGAATTGATAGTCTTGGTATTATCATCGCTTTGCTATTGACCAACTTTGTCCAAGGTAAGGTAAATCGTAAGCAAGCAGAGCAAGACAGCTAGCTAATCATCTAAAAAGGACTGGTAAACATCCAATGAATCTCACTCTAAATGTCAAGCTCATTTCGCCTAAGGCGAGGCTACCTGAATATGCCCACGAAGGGGACGCTGGTTTGGATCTTTTCTCTGTTACAGACACCGTGATCCAACCAGGAGATGTGGCATTGGTAGGTACCGGCATCAGTATCCAACTGCCGCCAGACACTGAGGGGCAGATCAGACCAAGGAGTGGTTTGGCACTGAAGCATCAGATCACCGTCCTAAACAGCCCGGGCACCATCGATCAAGGATATCGGGGAGAGCTTAAGGTCCTTTTAATTAATCACGGTAAGGAGCCATTTCCCGTGGCATGTGGCACTAAAATTGCACAACTTGTCATCACCCCAATCCACCGTGTTAGGGTGAAGACCACAACTAAATTAAGTGATACCGACCGAAAGGATGGGGGGTTTGGTTCAACAGGTATCTAGCAACTTTTCTTGTCAAGAACAAGAGGGCATTACAAAAGGTGAATGCAGCGCGAAGGGGCAGAGGTGCTGCAGACCGCTATATGCAGGGAAATAGCAGAGGTTGTTCGAGAATGTATGCACTAAGCAGAGTCCACCACAACCCCAGCTAGTTTTAGAATACCCCGGGGAGTCATTGACGGTTAATCACCCCGATTTTCTAATTGGATGTTACTGTCGCAAGTAAATTAGGAGGAAATCCCACCGGTCATGGCGAATTTTCTACTATGTGTCCAAATACACGAGAACATGTCCTTGGACAGACTGCACTTAGGAATGGTCACGTAAAAGGTTGATGCTTAAGTACCACGTGATAATTAGGGAGGCTATTTAAATGGGAAACTCGGATGTAATACGCGCAGGGATTATGGGGTTAGTACTACTAGTAATCGTAGGATTTCTGGCATTACCCCTTCCGTCTACTATACAAATTAGAATCTTTAATCATATTCACTTCGCCTTGCTTTATGTTTTGGCCGTTGTGGGCGTCATTCTTCTGCTTGAACAGATCATTAACCTGTTTACAAAGAAGAAGCCGGCTCGCAGAGCATGGGTTATGCTCCTATCTGCAATCATACTAGCCTTGGGATTAGCACACATTTTAACTGCGAAGATGTCTGTAATCCATATCGTGGGAAGCTATGATAAACTTCTTAACGAAAGTCCTTGGACCATTCTTAAAACCCATATCAGTGAGGCAGCGTTCCTTGACAAGCTCATGTTAATATCCGTATCAGGGGTCGCACATACAGCCTTGGGACTAGTTGTTCTTTTGCTGGAGATTCTACGGGGAATGCAGGCTAAGAAGTCCGAGATGACCTTTGCGGAAAGTATTCTATTCAGTACGTTTATCCTTGGCGTTACCAGTTTACTTGTATTTGTACGGAACCTCTCCGTGCGCAGTGCATGGAGACGCAACTTTGACCTTGTGGCTCCAGCAATTATCCAGCCCGGTGAAATACCTACCGGTGTAACAAAGGGTGTACTGAATGTCATTCAGTGGACGATCAAGGCTCCATTCATTATCCTTGGTATCAGTCTAGTCATTAGTGTTATCACCTATGTGTTCTACAGACTTCGCCAAACAAAAACCGCTTAAATTGTTTTGATACTCAAAAGGCCCCGCACAAACACGGGGCCTTTTTTGATCCCCGCACAGTGGGTTGCCTTCTTAGCCAATGAAAACACCTGCTGAAGATTTTCGGGACTTGCATATACCTTAAGTCCCATGCATACCATGGTAAATGAAAACTATACGATCACTAATTGACAGATGTGACAGGCGTTGGTATACTTGTATTGAAGCACTGACTGACCAGTCAGCCAGTCCATTCATGTGCGTTCCTTTGCATCCTTAACGACCATGCGACTTTTCTTTGTAAATCTCATTCTTCATTACTCTGATAGTGCTGAACTCACCTGTTACATCTTGCTCATCTAGGAGGTGAAGACGCAAGGACTTTCGTGCTTTAGAAGCAAGGAATTGATGCGTCAAGTGACTATGAAAAAAAGACTACTTCTTATTGCCTGCCTGGTACTTCTATTTGTGCTTGTTATTTCCAGTGGCGCCTATATTGGACTTTTGAGGGGAGAAATCAATCGCCTCCAAGGTCAGGTCCCCGCAAGCCTGGAAACAGAACAAAAAGGGATGCTGGTGACGGCAGTCCCAGCCAAGGCGGAACTGTGGCGGGAAAGCATTACCTATCATGCAATTGTCGAGCCCAATCGTCAGGTAGCTGTCATTCCCAAAATCCCTGGGAAAGTACAGCAAGTTGACTTTGCCGTAGGGGATCGGGTTCAGAAGGGAGACTTCCTCTTTTCTGTATCCGCCGATGAACTACAGGTTCAATTGAAACAGGCAGAGGCTGCCGTTGCTTTGGCCGAAGCAACATTCGCCAAGGTCCTTAAGGGCGCAAGACCTGAGGAACGAACCCAAGCCCAAGCCATGCTTGATCAAGCGACGGTCGCCTTTGAGACTGCGGAGCTGGCTTACCAACGATCGCAAATACTCCACGCGGAGAAAGTCATTTCAAACCAAGAGCTGGATCGCATCAAAACCCAGTACGAAGGGGCGAAGTCCCAGATGATTGCCGCAAAGCAGCAATTAGCCATGATCGATGAAGGCGCCAAGGAAGAGGATATCCAAGCAGCTAAAGCTCAACTCGCTCAAGCCGAGGCGGCCCTTGAGTTGGTTCGCCTAAATCTGGCCGATACCCAGGTCTGCGCCCCCATCGGTGGGGTAGTTGCTCACCGGGCAGTGGAAGTGGGTGCCATGGCATCAAACACATCCATGGCGTGTGTAATTGTGGATATTGACCAGGTCAAGGTCCAAGTAGGTCTTGTTGAAGGCGACATGGTGAAAGTAACCCTGGATATGCCAGTGGAGGTTACTGTAGATTCCATTCCCGGAGAGGTTTTCCATGGCAGAATCGAATCAATCTCACCGGTGGCTGACCCGCAAACAAGGCTTTTTTCTGTGACAGCTGTGCTCCCTAACGAAGCGAATCAATTAAGACCCGGTATGTATGCCAAGGTCCACATCATCTGTGATCAGTCTGAGGAATTGACCATACCAAGCAAAGCTCTATTTGAAGACGACCACGGCCACTATGTATGGACAATACATCAGGGAGCATGCCAGAAGCGCCGGATCCAGATCGGTTTAGAAAGGAATAGGAGAATACAGGTCTGCTCCGGGCTTGTTGAAGACGAAATCATTATTACCAGAAGCGAGGGAGTCCTTACCGAGGGTAAGGCCGTACTGGTAACGGAACACTTCGGGGAGGAATAACCTTGAGTTTACCACAACTCGCTGTCAAAAGACCGGTCACTATCGTTATGTTGGTCCTGATCGTACTCCTTTTAGGATTTGTGTCGTTCAACCATCTTTACATGGAGTTACTACCGGATCTGGAGATTCCCGTGGCTACGGTCATCACCGATTACACCGGAGCCGGGCCCCAAGAAATAGAGAACTTAGTAACCCGACCCATTGAGGAAGTACTGAGTACAGTGGGCAGTATTGAGTCAGTAATTTCCCGCTCCGAACGGGATCAGTCCTTGGTGATTATCCAGTTCGACTGGGGAACCGACATGGATTTTGCCCTTCTAGAAGTCAGGGAGAAAATCGATATCATCAAACCATACCTCCCCGAGGATGCAAAGACTCCCCGGGTATTTAGGTTTAACCCCAATGCCTTTCCTATCGTGGAAATCGGGTTGTTTGGCGATCTACCCAGTCATGAACTTCGTCATATTGCCGAGACCCAGATTAAGAATCGCTTGGAGAGAATTGATGGCGTCGCCTCTGTCGAAGTGGTTGGCGGAAGAGAAAGAGAGATTCACGTCCGTCTCGACCCAGGGAAGATGCAAGCATATAACATTGGGCTTGATCGAGTGGTGCAAGCGTTAGCTGCCGCAAATCTCAATCTGACAGGAGGTCAAGTGCAACAGGGTAGTCGAGAGTACCTTGTCCGCATCGAAGGACTATACAACTCTGTGTCGGAGATCGAAGATGTTGTGATCATGGCAAGTGCCGCCGGTGTAAGACGGATCAAGGATATAGCCACCGTAGAAGATTCATTCAACCTAGATCAGGCAAGCTGATTTGCCAAGGCTGATAGTATTGCTAGTTTGCATGGCCTTTCAGGATCACAAAAAGTGAGTAGATTTCTTTAAGTTCGTATGGCGATAGTCTCTTCCTTG
>JALNWK010000089.1 GCA_023230925.1 Limnochordia bacterium | reverse complement strand
CACATCCATTCGGTTATCATTCATGATTAATTATACAGGAACCACCGTTGCCACACACCCTCAGTGGCAATTATACAACTAAAAAACCGTGTTGTCCAGTATTAACTTGCGCTGTAGTATTAAGATTGACTCTCCAGTTGCGGGAACGACTGTCCTTGCCGATGAACCTATTCTAGTTTCAGTCAATCCTGCCATTGATATCGCACAGGTACAGATCATCCAAAACGACGTGGAACTATATCAGGGTTCCAGTATACCAAAACAGCTAAGACTTTCTGCACCCGTTGGCGATGATGATGAAGAGCACCTACTTACCGTAGTGGTAACCGACGTAAAGGGCAGAGTTTTTGAGCAGATAGCGAAATTCAAGGTGCGGCGTACTCTGTTAGAGCTTCCGCAGGATCAGGCATCGTACATCCAAGGCACTGTAGAAGTCAATGGAAGGGTTGGGTTTGGTTCCAATGAGCAGGCCGATATCTTCGCACTGACGTTACAACCGATTCGAGTGTTCGAGGAAACAGAACCGAACATGGTATACGAGGGAGGCCATTGGCCCGGAAGTCTCAGCTTAAACACCCTAGAATTTGAGGACGGCGCGTACGATCTGATCTTGATGGCAAAGATGGGCCAAGGAACTAGCTCAAAGGATGTACGCCGGATTGTTATACGTAACTGGGAAAGGTTGCTGGAGGATTTTGATCCGCCGGGAACGTGGTTTGGTGGTGCATTTGACCGCCTAAAGACTATCGAACGCTCGCAGGGCTGGGAATTCCTCAACGATGAGGCCGTAGATCTTTTTGGAGATAATACACGGATTGCCTCTAAGGGTCTAGAAAGCGAATACCTAATCTGGAAACAACCTAGATTACGCCGCTATGAACTGATCGTATACGCTCGGGATGATATGCTTAGTGAAACAATTGAATTGGCTGTTTCACCGGATCTGCAGCAATGGCAGCTGCTGGATCCCAAGCTAGTTGTGCTAGACTATTCTGATCAAGGTTGGCTAAAGCTTTGCCTTGCTGGAGACGTTATCACCGCCTCTGAGAACGACTACTTCCGGGTGGTTCTACCTAGCGGTCTGGGTCGAAACGAGGTGCAACTAGGATCCTTGGAACTCTGTGGGGTGGCGCGTTTGCCCGGTGCTGAATAATGAATCCCGATGCCCAGACCTATGGCTATCATATGTTTCGAAGGTTTGCCCTCCGGAACTCTGCCGGTGTGGTCTTCTCGTACCGCCGGAATATAGTGCAGAAGTAGCTAAGACTGGAAAAGCCGACGCGGTTGGCCACTTCTTCTACGGTTAAGTCCGGCTGGTGGAGCAGGAGTTCCTTAGACTTAATGATCCGATAGGTTGTTAGATAGCTGATGGGTGTTACGCCAAAGACAGAGCGAAACATGCGACATAGGTGCTGTGGAGTTATGTTAATGAGATTGGCTAATTCGTCTAGGCTGATCGGCTGGCTGTATCTACGATGGATATGCTCGGTCACTGGTGCAAGTCTTTTTCTCTGCCGCACTTGACGTTCTTCTCGGGAAGACTGCCAACCCAATTCCAGTAAGAATGAATACAAAAGGCCGGATAGAACTGCGCTTGTGTAGTCGGACTGCTCCGCGGCCCGGGTTAGTAGATCGTTGATCTTGCTGCAAAGGTACTGCACATCAAATAAGTCGATGAAACCCGGTGTCATTCCCCAGGCCTGCAAGAAGCGGTCTATGTCTTTTCCGTTAAAGGTAAGCCACATTACTTCCCACACATCGGCGGTGGGCCAGTAGTTGCAGGGAGTCCCTGGATACATTAAAAACCCCCGACCGTGGGGCAAAGGGGTGAGATCCCCTAAAAGCTCCACCATTCCTTTACCTGAAATGGTATGCAACCAGTGGTAGTTCGGACATCCGTTAGGATACTGAGTCGGTCTTTGGTGTACATGTCCCACGGTACATAAGTAGACGGGAAGCTGCTCGTCCCTTGGTGTAACCGTCAAGAAGTAGCTGTGCCTCATCAAGAATCACGTCCTTTGCTTAGATGCTTAGCCGTTCGAACGTCACACCCCTAGTACAAAGTATACTAGATTGGCGTCCATTAGGAAAATGAACATAATCTGATAGAGGATGATGCTATGGATGCAGGTTCTAAATATTGCCTTGCTAGCTGTGCTAGAACGATTGATAGGCTGGTATTGGTTAGTTGCCTAATTCGTCATAATGTTCAAAAACAGCAAAGTGGTTAAATAATTGCCCTTGAACGCAGGTCGGGCATGGGTTACACTAAACTTAGTTGATACACTACGGAGAATTGATGCGGTCTAAGCTAAGCGAAATACACACATGGGGAGGATAGGGAGACGAGACATTAATTCATGGCTTACACGATTAAAGTAAATAACTACGGTATGTTGTGCTAAAGGTATACAACCGAATAATGTGATAAATACGAATACACTGCCAAGAGACTTTCCGGCAGAGAGCAGCTGCTCGTACAATTGCGAATTATCTATGGTTGGCGATGAAAGAAAGATCGAATGAAGGGAGTAGTTATTAATGCAACATAGAACCATCATATTATCGCTAGTATTGTCAATCCTCACAATGTGGCTTTTGATTCCACCAGTGGTACAGGCAGGAGAGGAAGTTGATCTGGTACTATGGATTAACCCCTGGCAGCAAAAAGCAATCGAAGGCATCAAAACGGTAGCAGCTCTATTTGCAGAGAAGCACCCGGAGGTTGGTAGTGTCACCGTAACTACGGTGGGACAAAATGAACTGGCTGAACGCCTCATGATGGGCACTATATCCGGCACTCCACCGGATGCGGTTGCCATGCCAGCACCTGTGATCCAATATGCACTGGCAGAGCTGATTCAACCAATTGATACATACTTGGATAAAAGTGAACACTTGTCTAGTGAGAATTATCCACCCCTACTCATAGATTCCTTCACCGCTGGGGGGAGACAGTATGGTATCCCCGCACTGGAAGTGGGACCTGGTCTGGTACTCATTTACTCTAGGGAACTTTTTGCGGAAGCTGGTCTATCTGATCGGGGACCAAGTAGCTTGGAAGAACTATATCAGATGCATCGAAAACTAACTGTGGAAAAGCCTGACGGTTCCGGACTTGACCAGGTAGGGATTAATCCAACGGACGCCATGGGTGGCACCTATTTCCCGACAATTTGGAGCACCGTTTTTGATGTGCAGTGGTATGATACCGAGCAGGACACGTTAGATCTGATGGCTTTCGCAGAAGCCGTGGAGTATATCAAGCGTATCTACGATACCCCTGGCTATGAACTAATAACCGGTGCAGGTATTGGAGGGTGGCTCGGTGGCTTAACCAGCCGCCGCCTGGCTATGCAAATTAATGGTTATTGGATTCCCGGTGGGCTAAAAGGACATGGACTAGAATCAGAGTTCGGTTATACATGGATGCCCAGTGTATTAGGTGATACGGCTACAGCTATTCTGCCCTGGGGCCTATGTATTCCCGTCGATGTTCCACGCCCAGACTTATCCTTCGCCCTAATCGAGTTTTTCACCTCAGCGGAGGCTGCGCAGATCCTCTTTGATGCTGCGGGATGGCTGAATGGTAACCTGTCGGCGATTCAGTCCTTAGATATTAGTGCGCTGCCGATTGTGGCACCAATCGTTGCCATGTATGAAGAGGCCACAAGACTCAATGCTCCACCGCCGATACCAATGCTAGAGACTATTCGCCGTGAGATCAATAACGAGCTTAAGGCTGTGTGGCGCACGGAACAAGCACCCAACGTAGTCTTGGAGAATCTTGAGAGAAAGCTGCAATTGGAGGTTAATCAAGCTTTAGGCGTATCAGAACAGTGACAATCAGATTATTACTGAAACCGAGGAGCAAGAAGGAGGAAAACCAGTGAGAATGCATCCTAAATGGCTTGTTGTTACTTTATCGCTATTGCTTGTATATTGTTCAGTAGCCGCGGGCACATTGCCAGTGATTCATAAACAAGATTTTGACGGAACGGATGTGGGTGGGTTACCAAGTGATTGGACGCTGCTCAATTTCCATAAATCACCCGACGAACCACAGGTCGTTGAAGCACCAGCAGAGCTAACTAGAGATGGTCGCGTCCTGCATATAGGTCGCACAAGCGGATCACCCAATATCACAGGACACGCAAACTACAGCTTCGAACCTGTTAACGAGAGATTGCAGTTGGTATTTGATATGTGGAACACCACCACTATTCGTAATTTGCGAGTTTGCCTCGGTGGCACTGCAGGTACCGCTGGACAGATTCACAATGCCCTGGCCAAAACGGCTATCTTCCTTTCGATGACCGGCGGACAGGTGGTGGCATTGAAGGACGCGAAGGCCAATGAGTGGACTGAGGTAGGACAGTACACGCCCGGACGGTGGCATACGATTATGCTGGATATAGACATTAAGGCGCAAGTTTTCAATGTCTATCTAGATGGGTCTACCACGCCTGAAAATACTGTTCCTATCTCCTTCTATACTGAAAATCATGATTTGAATACTATTGCTTTTGCATACCAACATGCTGCCAATACAGATCCGGTCTATATTGACAACGTGATCATTCGGGGAAAATAGCAGCACCTCGGTCTAGGGCTAAGATTACTTTTAGATGTGAGGAGGGCAACTAGCATGGCCGGATTACGTCGCTTATTCATACCAACTATATTGGTGTCGGTATTGTTGCTACTTTTTGGTTGCTTTCTCTTGTCGAGTCCAGAAGATGATCAATCGCTGCCACTAATCCATAAGCAAGACTTCGAGACAACGCCCATTGGACAGCTACCCTCCGGTTGGGAAATACTTAATTTTCACGATTCGCCGGATGAACCTTCTGTGGTTGATGCACCCGTGGCACTAGGTGAGGGCAATCGGGTACTGTGTATCGAACGAACAGCGAGCTCACCGAATATATCCGGACAAGCTACCTATTGTTTTACACCGGTAAGTAGGAAGTTACGCTTAACTTTCAAGATGTGGAATACCTCAGATTTGCGCAGTCTTAGAGTTAGTCTAGGCGGGACTGCTGGGAATCCCGGCGAGATTCATAACAGCTTCAGCAAGACCGCGATTTTCTTGATTACCGCTGGGGAGAAGATTCGCATCCTCAAAGATGCGAAGCACAATGAATGGATTGATGTGGGGGACTACACACCGAATCAATGGTACACAGTTACATTGGAGATAGATATTGGTACACAAACCTTTGATGTTTATGTCGATCACTCTGAAGTACCAGGTAATGAGACGCCTCTTTCCTTTTACAATGAAAATCCGGATCTAAACACGGTAGCCTTTGGATATCAACATGCTTCTAACACAGCTCCCATCTACATTGATGATGTAGAGATTTGGGGCAAGTAGGAAAGGTGCCCCTGAAAAGGTGAGTTAATCCGATCAGGGGCACTCGCTCTTAGATGCTTTAATACTACAGCGCAAGTTAATACTGGACAACACGGTTTTTTAGTTGTATAATTGCCACTGAGGGTGTGTGGCAACGGTGGTTCCTGTATAATTAATCATGAATGATAACCGAATGGATGTG
>JALNWK010000088.1 GCA_023230925.1 Limnochordia bacterium | reverse complement strand
GTCTGCTCTCTCCTTTGACTTTGATTTCGCTTTCAATTATAAAGGTTATTTGAGCGGATTACCAGCCCTTTTTTCAATTCCCCTTCATATCGATATTTTCGTTGACTTTGACGGGGCCCTGGGTAATACCAATAGGGATAAGAGTGTCCAGAATATGTCCAAGAATTGGTTTGCCAGCCACATGTACTAAAGCCTTGGGTACAGTGTGGGTTTGGGGACGTAGCCGGGATCCAATCCCTGCAACGGGTAATATTGCTTTCATCTAGTTTTAGGCAAAGCTACTCCCCTTCAACCCAGGGAAGACTTTGCCTATCCTCCTTTCGACTAAGCCAGACTTGTTTGTTGAGCAGTCTGAGGCTCCTGTAGACAACAGAACCCCTTTCGAGCAGTTTGCATACAGTATCTATTCTGGTTCTAACCGGTAATTCCTGCACAAAAAGAGAGCAGTAAGTGGTTCAGCCAAAGCAACATGCTCTAAAACACAAGCATAAAGGGTAGAATACGATGTTGACACAGGTATTCATCCGATTCGACCAATCAGGTTCGAGTCGTTTGGGTGAGACGTTACCGCTCTCTTCATTTGGTAGTATGACCTAGAAAAAGGCGAATATGCGCTCCTAGCACTGGAAAATGTCGGCACACACTGTATTGACATGCCAATGATAACCTGGTATCATAACGGCAGCCGTGCGGATAACAGGGTTTGGCATTATTAAGTGGTGATCTAAAGGAACATTTCCCCTTAAGGTCTGGAATATCTAGTACACGGCCAATCGTTGACCCTATTGTGTTTTTTCCCGGAAGAGGTATTGACATCGGTTCGGAAATGTTATATCATCATCCGTGGGTCTGGCCTTTTAGCTTGGTCAACCCGAGATAAATACGTGCCCCCATCGTCTAGAGGCCTAGGACACCGCCCTTTCACGGCGAAGGCACCGGTTCGAATCCGGTTGGGGGTACCATCCTTATCAGAAAACGGCACCTTTGCTCTAAGGTGCTTTTTTAGTTTCTGACATATCAACTAAGCGGAAACCGCATTCCCACATCCTCAAGATCTCTATATACCCATGGGGGTATTCAGAAGAAAACAGGGTCGAATTTGTAGAACCATCCGGACATAATAAAAGTCTGGGGGTGTATGTGTGAATTTAACATTGAACAGTAGGATCCTGTTACTTACGTGGACCCCGGGGATTACCAAGGAAAGGTAGTATTTGTCTTCTTTTGGGGAAACAACTGCAGCTGGTGCCAGAAGGAGTTACCTTTTGTCGAAGATATCCATCGGCGATTTAGCGATAGGTAGCGGTTCTTACCATCCGGTGGATGGTTCACCGGCGAATGCCAGGAAATCTGCGGCTAAGTACGGATATGCCATACCGATTCTGATTGACAACGGGATTACCCCGCTTTGCTTTGGACAGCGGGGTATACCCTATAACGTAATTGTCGATCCTGAAGGGATGATCTCATCGGCACGGCCTGGCTACATTGAGTGGCAGGAGCTGCATAGACTGCTTATCGATGCAGGCGCGCGCTTAGAAAAGGATTAATGAATAGGCCCCACGGGTCCACCCGTGGGGCCTATTTATAACCAACGATTAACGCTGGTTATGCTTGGGCAGCTTAAAAAGAGGTAAACCCTGGGGATTGACATGGGGTAGGGGGGTATAGTATAGTGTTTTTACAAACTGAGAGGAGGGGTAATCGGTGAATGAAATTGATCGTACTTCGGATTGCACTAGATGTCGTTCGTGGTCAGATGAGGAGTCGGCAAAGGACCTTACCATCCGGCTAAATCGGATCGAAGGTCAGATCCGGGGGATTAAGAGAATGATAGAAAAGGGTGTCTACTGTGACGATGTCCTCGTTCAGATTGCATCGGCACAATCGGCTCTTCGCAGTGTTGCTAGACTGCTTCTTGAGCAGCACATGAAATCATGTGTCATCGAGCAACTACAACAAGGTGATGAACAGGTAATAGATGAGCTACTCCGAACGGTTTTCAAGCTACTGTAGCCGGTTAAGGAGGCATTACTATGGAAAAGGATAGGGAAAGCAGCCAAAGGGATCTGCTAAGGCTTTCAATTCAAGGAATGAAATGCGCAAGCTGCGCGGCGGGCGTAGAAGAAGGACTAAAGCAAAAACAGGGTGTGCTTGATGCAAATGTCAACCTAGTTATCCAAGAAGGAACCATTGTCTACGATAGGGGAGTAATAGGTCCCGATGACATTGTAGCGATGGTACAAGATCTAGGTTATACAGTAGGTGTTGAGCGACTAGAGTTATCTATTGATGGCATGTCTTGTGCATCCTGTTCAGCAAAAGTAGAAGAACACCTGAATAGGCTTTCCGGCATAGAGAAGGCCACCGTTAACCTTGCTACAGGTGTAGGCCGAATTGAGTATTTCCCTGGGATCATCACTGCTGAGAGGATTCGAGAGGAAATTGCAGGACTTGGTTACCCGACAAGGATTGCCAAGAGATTCGAGATAATGGAACGAAAAAAGGCGAGACAAGAGGAAATCCGAAAACAGCTATATCGTTTTACTGGTGCACTGGTCCTGTCGATACCCCTTATCGTTATCCACGTTTTAAGCATGCTCGGCTATGAATCAGCCTTCTTGAGCCCTTGGGTTCAGTTTGCATTGGCTACACCGGTTCAGTTTGTGGCTGGTTGGCAGTTCTATAGAGGGTCCTATCATGCTCTGAAAGCAGGCAGTCCAAACATGGACGTCTTGATAGCCCTTGGCACGTCCGCAGCGTATTTCTACAGCGTGGTCTCCTTGTTTGCTGGTTGGCAAACCCTGTATTTTGAATCAGCCGCGATGCTGGTGACCATTATTCTCTTAGGACGGATCTTAGAGGGGATTGCTAAGGGGAGAACCTCACAAGCTATAGAGAAACTCATCGATCTTCAGGTTAAAACCGCATCAGTATTGCGGAATAGCAAGGAGATCAAGGTACCCGTTGAGGAGCTTGTCCTGGGAGATATTGCATTAGTTCGGCCAGGGGAACGGGTTCCCGTGGATGGAGTCATTATCGAAGGAAGAACCAGTGTAGATGAATCTATGCTAACCGGGGAAAGCATTCCCGTGGATAAAAAGCCGGGTGATCAAGTGGTGGGGGCGTCAATTAATAAACAGGGGAGCTTCACTTTCCGAGTTACTAAAGTTGGAGAGGACACAGTCCTGGCTCAGATTATTCGATTGGTTGAAGAGGCACAAGGATCGAAGGCTCCGATTCAACGTCTAGCCGATCAGGTCTCAAGGGTGTTTGTCCCGGGGGCGATTATTCTTGCTGTGCTTACATTTATTGGGTGGTATCCACGGTATGGGTTTGCTGAAGCGTTGCTGCACATGACTACTGTTCTTGTGGTGGCTTGTCCCTGCGCGATGGGGCTTGCTACGCCAACAGCTATCATGGTTGGAACAGGTTTAGGTGCTGAATTAGGCATTTTGATCCGTGGCGGAGAGCATCTAGAACGAGCCGGAAAGATAGATACCGTTGTCTTGGATAAGACAGGGACTATCACGGAAGGCACTCCGGCTGTTACCGATTTAATCCTTTTGCCGCCCTACGAGGAAAACGAGGTTTTGGCAGTTGTTGGTGCTGCAGAAAAGCTATCGGAGCACCCTCTTGCAGAAGCTATTGTAAAAAAAGCAACTGCAGCGGGCGTGGAATTTCCATCAATCAAGGATTTCATGGCGATATCTGGGAAAGGCATACAGTTCAGCACCATGGATGCCACCTGGTATGTAGGAAACGAGACGTTAATGGCGGAGCAAAACGTCACCTTCGATCCGTCACTCTTCCAACGCCTTGAAGAAGAAGGAAAGACGGTTATGTTTGTGGCAACGGCGGGTTACCCGGTGGGTTTAGTCGCCGTTGCGGACACGGTTAAGGAACATGCCGCCGAAGCTATACAACAGCTTGATAATATGAGTATAGAAGTCTACATGCTAACTGGAGATCGGGAAAGGACAGCTCGGGCTGTTGCAACACAAGTAGGGATCAAACAAGTAATTGCCCAAGTACTTCCCGATGATAAGGCTAATCGCATCAAGCAACTTAAGGCCTAAGGCAAAGTGGTGGCGATGGTGGGTGATGGTATCAACGACGCACCGGCCTTGGCCTTAGCCGATGTGGGCATGGCGATTGGCACAGGTACCGATATTGCAATCGAAAGTGCATCTGTTACCTTAACCCGAGGGGATCTGCGGGCCATTCCCGCCGCTATTAGATTGTCCCGACAGACCCTGCGTAAGATTCGTCAGAACCTTTTCTGGGCTGTGATATACAATACGGTGGTAATTCCCCTGGCTGTCTTTGGTGTTTTTACGCCAGTAATTGGCGGTGCAGCAATGGCCCTAAGTTCAGTCTCGGTGGTTGCAAACTCCCTGCTTCTAAAACGGTTTAACCCTTTCCAGTAATGGGCGCAGTTCATAGGCAGCTGACAGGGTTTCTCCTATCAGCTGCCTTAGGATTTTCCGGCAGTAGGACCCATTCCTTAGTCGATGCAGCAAAGGCAGGGGTATCTGCTCAAGCAAGCAATGAACGAAGACTGTAGTCGGAGGTTTCAAGCTCTTGACTTTGCCTTTCTTGTGGATATATAATGTAAACACATGGGCGCGTAGCTCAGGGGGAGAGCGCTGCACTCACATTGCAGAGGTCGCTGGTTCGATACCAGCCGTGCCCACCATTTATAGTTTCGAGCGGGCGTAGCTCAGTTGGTAGAGCATCAGCTTCCCAAGCTGAGGGCCGCGGGTTCGAGTCCCGTCGCCCGCTCCATTTTATGCCGGCGTAGCTCAATCGGTAGAGCAGCTGAATCGTAATCAGCAGGTTGTGGGTTCAAGTCCTATCGCCGGCTCCATCTCAAACCCTTGATAATAAAGGGTTTTTCTTTTTGCCTTTACCATCCAAAAGTGAAATTATGGGGGCATCGGGTAAAATAGGGTAAATACGGTTGCCCCAACTAACGTGGCTGAAGGTTTCCCTGAAGAATGCAGAAGAGGTAGAGCACGCTAGATATCTTCATCGTAGGTTCGTCCATTCTGATTGGCTTCTTGGACCATTGGCACGTCTACTCAGTTGCTGAGTCACTAATAGTGCGATACCAAGTGACGTCATCAGGCTATCCAAATGCTACTCGGGGAATATTGGCGCCGCCTTGTCTACGATGTCATGCATATACGAGGGTAACTACTAGACGGTGGTAAGCATCTTTTCGGTGTTAATAGGGTGTTTTTCTCATGTTCGGAGGAAATACAGCGAAATAGCTGCTCTTGAGGGGCCGTTGTTTTGGTGGTATTCTTGTTAAAGACAGATCATTGAGGGACGGATAGATCGCCAATTGGTATGGATAGCTTGGCGGCCAGATGTGTAGGGTTGTCCTGGTAGGATTACTCCGGAGTATGTACTTAGAACCGCAAGTTAGTCTGCGGTGTAATTTATCAAGTGGGTATTGTCTGACACCGGACGATGCTTACGGCGTTAACAGATGGTGAACAGGAGGAAAGAGAGAGGGTATGGCTGCAAGGAAACGCAAACTGATTGTGAAGATTGCAGTTTCAGTTGTAATCATTGTTGCAGTAGCCCTAGGTGGTATATACCTATATTCCTCCTGGCAGATGAGCAAGATCCCATCCATGTCTTTTAAGGATATGCTTCATTACACGACAAAGGGAAATGAAAACGCCCTTATTACTGTGGGGATCCTTAAAGACGGGGAAATAGCATATACCGTATATGGATATAATGGAACGGTCGTACCACAAGACAAATATGACTATGAGATCGGCTCGCTCACAAAAACGTTTACGACTTCACTTCTTTGTAAGGCAATCCAAGAGGAAAAAATAGATCTGGACGCGCAAATAAATCAGTATCTTTTACTACCAACCAAGGGCTACTATCCGACGCTGAAACGGCTTGTAACCCATACTTCAGGCTATAGAGAGTACTATCTCGACTGGCACATGGCGGCAAACTTTCTAAACGGACAAGACAATGATTATTACGGTATTACCTTGGAATCGCTGAACAAGAAGGTAGGCAAAATCAATCTCGAGGATAAGGACCATCCTTTTCGCTGGTGGGGTTGCACTTATGGGACTTAAGAATGCGAAGTACGAACGCTTGATCTGAATTAAGGGAATTGATCTGAGAAGTGCGTAAACAATTCCGAAGACGGAGACTAAACTGTTTGCGGAGAATCCTTTCATTATGAGTTTTTTCCATGGAAGGAATTGTTTATGAGACTAAGTAAACGAAAGAAAGAAGACATCGTCATTCTACTTGTGATAACGCTAATTGCTTTGGCTATAGGACAAGGCCTTCCTGTATGTGTACCACCGGTACAGCCATGCGGTAAGGCACGGTATCGTAAGGCGAACATGAAGGATATAGTCCGAGCGGTACAAGCCCACTACGATAGTCTTCGGTTATACAGACGATTGTTTCGTGC
>JALNWK010000087.1 GCA_023230925.1 Limnochordia bacterium | reverse complement strand
ACGTTCCTCCCAAAGCTGACGTTTGTCTTGGGTCACCACACAAGTCACCTCACTTGGTTATGATGGTTCAATTATCCCATCACAACAAAGCTGTCGCCATGTGGGTTAGCTTTGACGCTTACAAAGCTCTTGGGCTCAGATGCCGAAGAGTCTCGTCAAAAAGGGTCTTCACCAATTGGTCATCTGGTAGATCAATACTATATTCCCCCAAAGCCATGACCTCCATTGTCCTCGAAAAGCTTCAACCAACCCCGGTTGCTCTATTTACGTCACTAGCCTCCAAGAAACCACCTAATACGATCTACGCATATGCAGGTTTTTACCGTTAACCGCAACTTCAATCCCTTCGTTGTCCTCCCAAATGTCGACGATCAAAATTAGCCAAATATGAATGCTATGCTACCAAGAGTGACTGCGCCAGATCTACTAGCTCCACCAGAATTATAGGCCGAGGGAAGTCTTGGACCACCCGTTACCAACTACCAATAATCATCCGTCCTGAGGGCAGACACAGTACCGGGTATCAAATAACGATCTGGCAAAACGATTCCACCATTCTCTTTCTCCTTTAGCGAATCACCCCTAAGCTCTGCGTTAACTTGAAACACACACCAGACTATGAGCATGTTCCACATTTTCTGGTAAATGACAACAAACCCATGTGATTACCCGCAAGGCCTTCGTATCAAAAGGTAAGTTGTTTTCACTTTTCTGAAGACGATCGGTCGTCTTCTTGAAGAGTACGGTCTGCGATAAATCACCCTTAAGTCTTGGCAACCATCGTTACTAAACATAGCAACAAAGTTGTCTCTGTATGTACATCTGGTTCTTACACTTCCAACGCACTAGAAATCAGTCCCTGCAAATAAGGTCTCATCGAGCAAATCGGCGAATCTCTCGTTTACCTCATGGGTCGATGACCCGCAACGAACTTCTAGTTGCTCTATGACCGGGCCTTTTTTAGGATGCCAGTCTTTAAAGTCCAACACCCGCATGGTCCTACCCTTTGGCGGTATAAGATAACCGATTAGCTCATCGGTAACATCCTCGTGATGTGAAGCAATGAATACCTGTCTTCGTAGATGCTTACCATCCGTAGGCCCATACGCGATCTGTCGTATGAGGGTCGCCAGTCTTGGCAACTGTGTCATATCAAGCGTGGCCGTGAAATCATCGAAGGCTATTACTTCAAACCAAAGCATATCCCGAATTGATGCATTCAACGCCAACAGGACAGATATGGCCAGCTGGGCTCTTTGCCCCGACGAGAAAGAACTCAGAATCCGTTTATCATCTGATTGTATCCGCCAAAGCTCCTTTTCACGCTTCTTTTCACGCTTACGTTCAGGTGCAAGTTTGATCGGGGAAATACCGGGCACTGAGAAAAACCTATCTAGTATGTAACTCATATCTTCAGCAAAACGTTCCTGTGAGTTAGCAGACACTAATTCAAGATTGCTTATTGTACTAGTTCCTTTTGCAGACTCTTTTTTTAGGGCATCCGCGAGCGCATTCATTTGACTTAAGGCCGTTCTGTATGACTCACTCTTTCTCCTTTGCTTCTCATGCTCAATCTCGTCTGATTCTATCTTCTGCCAGTTCTTCAATGCTCTAATGACATTATCCATGGGGTTTTCGTGTACAACTGGATTCTTTGCTTCCAGTTGCAGCATAGATAGTAGTTCGCTGCCGAGTACCGTTTCTTTACCTTCCTGTTTTAGCTTCTCGATCTGTGATTCTAGCCCAGGGATATCATTGACCAGCTTCCACACCTTTTCGGTGGCTTGTACTGATTCCTGAAGTAGCGCCATTTGCTTATTCGCATCATTTATTTCTTTCTCCCTATCTCTAATGCTTTCTACTAAACCCTTGTTCCAGACATCGAACTGCTGATCCACCGGCGGATCATAAGCATCTAGTCTCCTTACAGCCTCATCCAACCATTGAACTACGTCGTGTGGGATAGCATAATCATCCACTGCTTGGGGAATAGCTTTCCATTGTTTACCGGCGCTACGCAGGGTACCTATGATCTCCGAAAGACCAATCCCGCTTTCGTACCTGAAATGCTGTCCCAAAGACCGCAGCTCTTGTAGCTTCTCCCTGAGTTTAGGTATGTGTTCTTCGAGCTTACTGATTTCGTCTTTAGCTTCCTGAAATTTTCTTTCGGTTAATATTATCATCGATTCTTTGGAAACAGCCAACAACCCGGCTATGTTTTTTTGCTCTACCTGTTCCTTCGCGATTCGTTCAGTAACTTGCCTAGAAACATGTTCCGCATACTCCTGGAGCTGGTCAAGCGCGCCCTTGGGGTCAGAACTCCCTACAGAAGATTTACCAACCTTAGAGGAACATCCCGCAGCCCAACTACTCAAAAGCACAACCCATCGCGCACCCAGTCTAGTCCCCTCTCCTACTACTAGGTTACGCGGAAATTCAGGTATCGTATCAAAACACTGCTTTTTGTACGGAGACTCTAAGGTCCTTTGCCATGCATCCTGAAGTTGGTTAGCAGCCTTAATACGCCTTTCATTGGTCTGCTGCTCAGTGGGGATTTCAGATTCAGGGCTAAGGTTCTTTGCTGAACTCTCAACTGTATACCGGGCCTTACTGATAGTGTTAGTTATGGATGAAATGCTTACTGGGACAGTAACTAGAAAGTTCGCTAAAGTCACTTCTGCCGATTCTTCTTCGAATAGATACTCTATGATATCCTGGTAGAAGAAACTTGCTCTGGCAGCAAGCTGTCTGTCGCCGTCTGTATAGACTAAAGGTAAATCAGTGCCCCCCTTGATTTGATTATTCGTGTCAATATCTATTCTGAACTGCTTGCTCCGATCTTCACCAAGCTCTGCTTCCATCTTGATCACTGCTTTATCAAATCCATTAGAAACTAATGGCACGCGTTCAGGGTAAAAGTGCCCGGTTAGTGCTATACATAAAGCATCCATGAGACTGGTCTTGCCAAAACCGTTCGGTCCGGTGATTATGACTATGTCCGCGTCAGTGTTTAAGCATTTGCATTTTTCGCCACAAAAGCCTCTAAAATTGCATAGGTCGATGGATTTCACTTTCTTGATCTTATCCCGCACCATCAGCTACCACCAACCTTTCGATTTCCTCAATCCGCATCTCTACCGACAAATTGAACCTTTCCTCGAAGGCTTTTGGATCATCAACGATACCCTGTTGACCTAATTCGACCAGAATGTCTTTTACCGTATCCAGAATCTCGACTTGTTCATCGGATAATCCATCTTTGCTTTTTACCTCAGCATCGATTTTCTCGACAAAAGCATGTGTATCTATTCGTTCAAGCTTAGCTTCAAAACAATCATAGCTGATAGGGAAAAGTATCCTTCTGATACAATCCTCCTTGGTAGTTTCGCTCATGTCTGCGTCATAAACCAAAACCACAAAATCTCCCCGATGCCAATTCTGATCATGTCTAGCCTTCATTGCCTTGGTCCGTAGTTCACTATCGGTATTAGAAAGAAACATAATACAAAAGCATGGAGCAAACAAACCAACTTGCTGTGCCAACTGTCTAATTGCCCGCATGGTATTGCCAATATAGCGCCCAAATCCTTCAGTAGAGGTCATCTGAACGCTGTTACCTGGTTTTTCCTCGTCGAAGACAACACATATCGCGTTGTCTGTAGCATAAATGTTCTTTAAATAAAACTGGTCCCGGTATCCTCTGCGAGGCCCTAGATTACTAATATCTAGTCTCGCGCATTCCAGCATGTCGTTCCCTTCTTGCTCATGCACTGGACCTCATGCTCCTTTCAAAGTGGAACCGCTACAGCTGAGAAACGTTCCCGATGTTCATTAACTATGGACATACATGAGACAATATTATTCTTGAAGGTTTGCACTACCTCGTTCGGCTCGCAGGTCCAGTCAATAGCATTTTTTCTCAGTAAATGTGCAAGGGGCACCGAATAATAAGGAATGGCGCGCACTGTATCTTCGGACTCTTCTACGTATATAATTCCTTGTTCCGTCTTCACTGTTCTACCAATAATAACTTGTATGGCAATGTTGATTTGGTCCAACACGGCGGAGGACTTAACCAGTTCACGGTCTTGGAAACTGCACTGGTGATGCGCAATGCACAGCAGCATTCCAGTCCCTGCTTTACCATTCAAGTATATCGCAGTGCCAATCTGTGGTTGATCGACAACCTCGCCCCATTTCAGATCAATACCATCTGAATTAGTATCAAGCAAATATGCAATAAGAAAGAAAGATGGGATGAGCATGCATTTGTCCACAAGTGCAGCGTACCAACCAGTCGACATTGGTTGTCCCCGATGCCTCATCTGCCAAACATGATGCGAAAGTCTTGTTGAGTCGCCATCTAATGTGAGTAACTCAGGAAATCGACCAAATACAGCATTCTTAGAATCTGGAGGTTCTTTTGGAAGTAGCCACCATCGTAACTCCTGCAGCAAAGCATCTGCGCAGGGGACCAATGAATCAACAAAATACCAAAAGGACGAACCCCGCTCCAAATGTTGCATCAGCAACTGCCAGAAAACCGCAATATAGACATACTGCCAAAAGATATCCGCTGGAAGTCGTCGCGAGCCATCCTTGGCATCCACAACTGCCGAAATGGGGGTCGCCTCTACATCATCAACCCGTGGTAGCGCGTTAGCATTACCCCCGTAAAGGTCACCAATATGAGTGAAGAAAATGACATCTTCACCGGTAAAATAATTCGCACTACCAAGCCAGTTGCCGGCTAATGACCGCCCACTGCCCGTGGTTCCGAATTTAAAGAGAACCTGTTTTTGCTCAAAGGTCAGCGTCTCATAGGCATGAATAAACAGTGCATTCGGATGCTCCCATGGCCCCTTGGCTTCGCTGGGCTCCTCCGGATTGGAAGTAAACTCCTCTAGAACTTGTATAATGGTGTGACGTACTTGTGGTTCTGGACTACCAAACCCAGAAAAGACAAGACTACGGGTCCGCAGTCTATCCTTTAGCATCTCCCTACTCCAATGACGTTGTCTCCAATCCTGTAGCTGCGATTCTGTAAGCAGTATTTTCTCGCAGTAAGACTCCCGCTCCTCGTCGTCACTTGCATCCTTTAGGCACTTGGCACATCCATTAATATGGTATACTTTCAGAAACTGATAATTGTTGTGTCTTCTTTTTCCTGAGTACTGCCGATAAGTCTTTAAATCAGTTATTTCCATTACATTGTCCTCGGCACCGTCCTGAACACAAAAGCTTTCGTTATATGCCTTGGACAAGCATATATCATAGTTTGAAGTTATGATCTCTTCAATACATCCTTCCCGAGCAAGAAAGGCTATGTAGCGGTGAGCCGGCAGTGGTACAAGCTTAGTAAAAGAATCGATCTTAAGAACACCACAGACAAGAGAGCTATACGGATTACCTTTACTATACACTTTCCATAGGTATTCCTCGGAGAGTTGAGCCAACGAATCGTTTGTACTACAACTATTTAGATCTTCAATGGCATTTTTGAGACGGTTTACCATTTCTTCTGTTTTAGCAATGGTCCGTTCATCATGTGCAGTGATGGCATTCATTGAAACCCCGGCGCCGATAAAGGGCACGGCACCCCCATCAAGCACTCTATCTATCAGTCTTTGAAATCTAGTTTCAATGGCTTCTTGAACCATACGCCCCCCACGCTCTCATAAGTCTACGCCGAGTACCACTCATCACATCAGCAGCCCAGCTCTGGCATACCAGAACGATAAAACTAAAATAATCAACCTTATTCCATATTCTTCATTGTCTATTGCGATCCCTGCAACAGGTTTTTCACACATCTAGATTAAGAACACATGCTATTTGAGTCTCGTTTCCAAAGTTAGACGTCTTCATTAAATACCAGGTAAGACATAGGTTCATTGGATAACTAACCATCTGTACAAGCATCTTTCGCCACAATAGGGTTAATCAGTTCCGTTTGCGTACCGATCCTATTCTTGTAAAATACTACTCATACATGGTGTATGGACTTTGAGTGAAGGCGATTGCACACCGGTACGAGTTGGTGACCTCGGATGATAGTCTGTTCAATTGTGTCTAGTCTGCCATCCGTGGCTGAATCCCGACTGATTAGTTGGCTTGTAGATATGCTAGTGGTGTCCCAAGCTAGAACGCCGGAGAGCATTTCTTTTATGTCGACCTCTTAACACTCCTGGCATGACCCCGCAAAGAAGAACAACTAACCTCCATTTCATGGACAGAACAAAGGAATTTAGAGCTGTGACCATGCGAGACATGGGAAGGCTGCCTGCAAGAGGATATGGGGTTCCTTGCCAAAATCATTTAAGAAAACATATGAGCTAAGGCTTATTTAGGATTACCCATTTTAAGGAATCTAGTCCTCCTAGGGGGGACAGGGTCCCGTTCTTCGCTCCCGCATTAATGTAAAGGGTTCATCTCCGTAAGTGTTGATCAAAATGATTAGAAAAAGGACATCGGGTAAATACTCCCAATAGAGTTAAAACACAAGGAGATGACCCGATGTCTACTATCAGTATACCCAGATTGTTT
>JALNWK010000086.1 GCA_023230925.1 Limnochordia bacterium | reverse complement strand
TGTCTGCTCTCTCCTTTGACTTTGTTTTCGCTTTCAATTATAAAGGTTATTTGAGCGGATTACCAGCCCTTTTTTCAATTCCCCTTCATATCGATATTTTCGTTGACTTTGACGGGGCCCTGGCTTGTCCACTTTTTTTTACCTTAGTTTTTTCTCCTTAAGCATCTTGGCAATGACGTTAGCTAGAAGCTCAGCACTGCGCAAGGCAGGCTCTATCGTATGGGTATAGTTGCCGATTTCTAGCAACAATAGCTGGGAATGTAAATGCTGGTTGAATCTGCTATCCCTAACGATCATTATACCCCGACAGAGCCCAGGATATAAGTGATCCATATTTTTTTTCAGCTCAGTGGCAAAGGCCAGGTTCTCTTGCCAATGGGGGTTAGGTAGGTAATCATTGGTAGTAACCAAAATGAGTATTTGGGCTGTTGGGCTTCCATCAATCTCTTTGACATACTGTACACTCTTGACACCGTCCCGGTGGATGTCAAAAACCATAGCAAGGGTCGGATTCTCCTTTACCAGGCTACTCACTGTCTTTGCTGATTCCTGGTATGCCTTGGTAAAACTCGGTGTATCGTGCAGTTTTAAGGAATGGATCACGGAGACGCCCAAGGACTCCAAACACGTGGTTAGGTGTTTACCAACCTGGAGCACTCCCGTTTCCGTGCTATTGGGCAAATGATAGGAATCGAACTCAAGATTCATTCCCGGTTGGTGATACAGTTCGGAGGCATGGGTATGATAGATTGCTACCATGGGCCCTGCCTTGGTCCTGTCTACAACACCAGGTTGTATGGGTTCTACATCCTTTGGCGGAACCACTTCAGGCAACTGTAGGGGACCTAACGCCGCAAGGGCTTCATCTTCATATGGTTCTCCTTCAGGCACCTGTTCTTTGGGCTCCTGGGACTGTTCGGTAGGTATATATATGAAAGACGGAAGCTCCGAAGCCAGAATCTGCAAGGGATCCGTCCAATCAGCCTCTAACACGTTCAATAGGGAATACAATCCCCGTTCTAGCCGATTTTGCTCGGCAGTAATCCTCTCCAATTTTACGCATGCTGGAAAGCCAGCCCGTAGCATCAAGTAGCCAGTGCTAATCTCCTTTTCTACCCAACGGGATAGGCCAAAGCATACGGACAGGTCTAGCTGGGGAATTAGTAAAGATAGTCTGGCGACACCCACAATTAGTATCGCAAAACAAGCTATTGTGTAAGCGATAGCCATACCCTGTTTCATCGTCCTAGGGAGGAATCGCCGAGTACTT
Source organism: Limnochordia bacterium (assembly GCA_023230925.1). Taxonomy (NCBI): domain Bacteria; kingdom Bacillati; phylum Bacillota; class Limnochordia; species Limnochordia bacterium. The sequence goes on along the minus strand of JALNWK010000086.1, from coordinate 5,462 downwards.
CTTCTCATGGTCTTTGCCCCTTCCGCTTTCAATATATGCAGAAGGTTAGTGTTTATGTCCCACTGGGAAACCACGGTTTGGGCTGGAAGGTTCCAAGCGGTCTTGAAGGAGCCTTACGGCAGTGACACTTGGTAATTTTCCATTTGCTGATACTGCTTCCCCTTCTGGCTCCAAACTAGATCAATAGGGACCTCTACTTCGCAATAACGTCGTTTATCATGGGTTTACCCTGTTTTGCATTTTTGATCCTTTAACCCCTTGATCCCCCAGATCCAGTCGAGTATAATGAGGTCGAATAGTCAAGTTTTACCCATTTCATACACGATATAGGCCGCCGCTAAGTTAGGCTTATTTTCAGGAGTTGCATTTCATATCTTTATTCGCCATTTTCCATTACAAATTTAACTAGGCTTGGGCAAGGACACAGGGGGGCTTCCTATGGCAGCGCCAAAGCTAAAACACCGTCTCATTCCTAACGAGAAAACGGTAGATTGTACAAACGAAGACCAATTCTCCCACATACTAAATTTTTCTGAATCGCTCATCAGTCACTGCACCACAGATCTATCTATAGAGGGACAGTATATTGAAGGAGCGATACTCCTAACAAAAGAACGCTTAATTGTCACTAAGAAGAAGGAAGATGTACATACTGTGGTCATGGAGCTGCCCCTAGAGGAAATAGGGGAACTTCAGGTACGCCACATGTATGGCAATGGTATGCTCGAGGCTAAGACGATGGACACTACCATGTCCGTGGCCCGTTTTTCCCGCACCTGTGCTAAGGAAGTAGATGCACTGGCAGCTGCCTTTAATCGTCTGGGGCAAGATCCCAACACCCTCGCGGAGGAAACCGTGGCAAGGAAATCATCCCGGAACGAAGAGGAGCTTACCCGCTGTCCTGCCTGTGGCCGAGCTCTTCCACCGGGCTCAGATATATGTTTACACTGTGTCGATAAGCGTAAGACCTTTCGGAGATTAATGCACTTTGCCAAACCGTATAAACTACAGGTGGTCTTTTTGATTTTGTTGGTCCTGGGGATTACCGCACTACAGCTGGTACCACCAATCCTAACAAGGACCCTAATTGACCAGGTGTTCCCAAATAAAGATCTGGACCTACTAATGAAGACTATTTTAATTCTGGTCCTCACCCACGTATCAATCAATGTGTTTTCTGCCATTCGGATCCGGTTGTCCGGGTGGTTAGGGCAGCACATCATTTTCGATCTGCGTACGGCCATCTATGATCACTTGCAGAGGCTGAACCTGAGTTACTTTGAGAAAAGGCCAACGGGTGCAATCATGTCCCGGGTCACCAGTGACACAAACCAATTGCAACACTTTATTGTCCAGGTGCTACCCCAAACAGTGGTAAATATTACTACCTTAGTTGGAATCGGGATAGTCTTGTTTACGATGAATCCCCGTCTGGCACTGTTAGCACTACTACCTGCGCCTATCGTGGCCATCTTGACCTTAATCTTTACCCGTCGCTTACGGAACGTCTACCGCCGGGTCTGGCGGCGTTTTAGTGATCTGAATGCGTTGCTTGGAGATACGATTCCGGGAATTAGAATTGTGAAAGCCTTTACCACCGAGGAAATTGAGTCGGCCCGCTTTGCTGAGCAAAGCGATGAGTTGATGCAACAGCATATCCACGCGGTACGGTTTGAAAGCATTTTCTACCCAGGCATTTCCATGGTGATGACCATCGGAGTAATCCTAGTCTGGTTAGTCGGTGGCCGACAGCTAATTCTAGATCCTGAGAGTGCAATTAGCGCAGGTACCTTGATTGCCTTTATTAACTACATGTGGCATTTCTACGGACCAGTACAGGCTTTGTGTAATCTAAGTAGTATGATTCAACAGGCGGTCACCTCATCGGAGCGCGTCTTTGAAGTCCTAGACACCCAACCGGAAACCCACAGCTCCGGTGGCAAGCACATCGAGCGCCTTGAGGGACACATTGAATTTCGTCATGTGCACTTCCGTTATGAAACCGACGAAGAGGTACTAAAGGACATTAACCTAGAGATCAAAGCAGGGGAAATGATTGGACTCGTAGGCTCAAGCGGAGCGGGCAAATCTACGATTGCAAGTCTCGTCCCACGCTTTTATGATGTGACCGACGGACAGGTACTCATTGACGGTCATGATGTGCGGGATCTAAACTTGAGAAGTCTACGGGCACAGATTGGGATCGTTACCCAAGAGCCCTTCCTGTTCACTGGCACAATTGCGGAGAATATCTCCTACGGTCTACCGGATGTATCCCTGGAGCAAATCATTGTAGCTGCTAAGGCGGCCAATGCTCACAACTTCATTATGGAGTTTACCGATGCCTACGATACCGTGGTCGGTGAACGGGGCACGGGACTTTCCGGCGGCCAAAAGCAAAGGGTTTCCATTGCCCGGGCCATTTTGAAAAACCCTCGGATTCTCATTTTGGATGAGGCCACCTCTGCGGTGGATACCGAAACAGAGAAACTCATTCAGGAGGCCATTGATAATCTAGTGGCTAATCGTACAACATTAGCCATCGCACACCGGTTGAGTACACTTAAGAACGCGGATCGAATCGTAGTGGTCGAGAATGGTCGGATTGTGGAAATAGGGACCCACGAGGAATTGTTGGCGCAAAATGGGATTTTTAGTCGTCTGTGGCATCTACAGACGGAAGTTTCGAAAATGAAGGCGGTGTAGCACATGCTGGCAGGCTTGGCACCAAAGGAAGAACAATCAAATAAATTACTGCCCCAGGAAATCAGCCTCGCCAGAACAACACAGGGCGAGATTAGCATGAACCTTAGGGGCACCGAAATCACAAACGTGGAGATCTCTCGACCATTTCCTTTAAGTGATGAGCATACAACAATGGTAGCTTTCAAGGAAGCCGACACAAAGAAGGAAATTGGCATTCTCACCAACTACGAGGAACTGGATCCATCCTCCAGGCAGATTGTGGCAGAGGAGCTGGCTACCTTCTATTTTATCCCCGAGATCAAGCGGATCTACCATATTGGTGAGAAGTTCGGCATCCTTACTTGGCAAGTAGAGACAGACCGGGGATGTCACACCTTTGAAGTCCGGGGAAGATATAATCTGCGACGGATCTCTAAACGGCGCATGATCATCAAGGATGTTGATGGAAACCGGTATGAGATCAAAGACTGGAACGAACTGGACAAACACAGTCGTTCTCTTTTAGAGACTCACATGTAAAGAAGGCTGAGTAACCTTTCTGAATGCAGCCTCCGGGCTGAGGCCACCTTAATCGGCAGCCTCAGCCCGCACAAACTCGGCGTACGGAGTCCCGCACCAAGTGCCGCAAGACCATCGATAGACTTTCTTAGGTCTGTACTTCCGCAAGCCAAATAGACCCGTTCAGCAGTAATGTTCATGATGACTCAACCAGAACCTTAACGACATCGCCGAGCAGATTGGGATCAAACCCTGATCGAACCTCCACTACAACTTGACCCGCTCGAGAAACTAAGACACCATCAGTTGTTTCCAGAGGACGCTCCAGCTCAACAGATATCCACTCCAACTTTGGAGCATCAGCGTTATCGGTTCCGGCCTGCTTTGACCAGCCATACATCGTCGATAATTTGATACCGCTGCACCATTCGCGTACACTCTTTGCACTAGCCCTGTAATCAGCAATCAGTTTCTCTCGTTGTTTGACGTCGATCGTATTTGCCACCACGGATAACCTCCCCATATGTCTATGAAGAGATTATCGCAAGCTAACAATCACAATGGAAGGTGGGTACACTCCCCGTTACATCTGGAGGTATTTAGCACGACAATTGGGTATCGATGCCCCAGGACCTGATGCTTTCCGGGGATTGCTCAGACAACTTCTCTTCTTCAAAGAGGAGACCGGAAGACAACCATTGCTGCTTATTGACGAAGCTCATCAGCTTCGTCCAGAAACAATAGAGGAGCTTAGATTACTTACCAACGTTACCTTGGACAATATCTGTCCTTGTATCTCAATCCTAGCTGGGCAACCTGAACTAATTACGCGTCTAAACAATCCTGTCTACGAAGCTTTCACCAACGGGTCGGGGTTCGCTTCCGGTTAATGCCCCTGGGGGAAGAAAGAAACCTGCAACTACATTGATTCGCGTCTCCGTTTCGCAGTGGCTACCCATCAAATATTTGATGATGGAGCCAAACAACTTATCTTTACCTTCACCTGAGGCATTCCAAGAGGGAGCAACCGCTCCTGCCTTAATGCGCTCACCTACGCCTATCAGCATGAACTCACTCAGATCAACGCGGACACCGTCAAACAGGCAACTGAGGAATCTATGGATATCTAGGTATTCGCAGGGGGAATGGGCTTCATTCCCCCTCTTTATGCCGTAAGGAACCCCGACAAAACCAATAGTACTCTACTTACAGGCATACCGACAAGCACTTATCTAACCATATTGGTCAGGGCAGTCTCAAATAATGTACGCGCTAACTGTCTCATTTAGTGTGGCATCTAACACTAGTGCATCCACTGTGAAATGTCCTTCAGTAAAGCAGATCCTAGATGCAGATTCCTGATCTTTCGGGATACAGCTGGTCTTACCAAAACAACCTGATCCTCTCCCTGTAATATAAGACCATGGGTTTGCACCAGCTGTCTAGAGGCAGTAGACGCACCTACTCCGTTTAGAAAATGACTCTCGCTTTAGCCGATATCTCAGTGTCAATAGCAAAACTAAGATCAGCTGCTTCACCGATCACTTGGAGCACATCAGCAAGGGAAGCGTCATAGGCGCGAAGCCAGACTAGTCCTTCCTCGACCTGGAGGAATTCGATTCCTAACGGTAAGGCGCTTGGTTCTGTCTTTTGTGGGGTGATCCGCAAAATCCCATCTTCCTCAACGATGTCTAAATTAGCTGTGTCCAGTATGGCCTGAAACGCTTCTTCCCAAGTAACATGATCTAGGACCAAAGACGCTGTTCCCTCTATATCAGAAGATATCGCTAAGCTCTGCCCAAACTCAAGGGCTAATTTGCTTAGCACTTGGCGAACCGATACGTCTTCTGCATGAACACTGACTAGACCAGAGGCATCAGTACTTAGTTCCAGAGGATCAGGATGTGACTCTGGAGCCGTAAGGACGTACCCGATATCCCTTTGCTGGAGGGTAAAACCCGTCAACCTAGACAGGAGTACAAAGGCTTCCTCAACCGTTACGCCGTGCATGTATGTAGTAATGAAAGTGTCACTTCCGCCCTCGATATACACGAAGATACCTGCACTTCGTCCGATTTTATGCACCAGTTCTGACAGTGGCATCTGCACCACATCCACCGTAAGTAACCCGTCGATCTGTATATTACGATCTGAAAAGACCACTGTCACGGAGAAATAAGGCCACTAAAACGGTGTGAGAAGGCCACCTTCACGGAAGAGAAGTCCAGTCTATCTAATTACCTTGAACCAAGCCTATA
>JALNWK010000085.1 GCA_023230925.1 Limnochordia bacterium | reverse complement strand
TTTTGCTCGAATAACACTTGCAGGCATCAACGTCCATCTAGATGCTCAGATTAAGGACAAGCAATTTTCCTTCTTCTCTTATGCTACGGTCATCATGAATCAAATAGCATAAGGACAGTCTATTACCACCATTTACCAGAATCGGTGGTCCATCCGGTTCTACTTCAACGTACCCTTTTTTAGGGCAAGATCAACCACCTGACTAATTTGCCTATGAAGTTGTCAAGGTGCAAAGCGAAACTACTTCATTTCATCATGCGGTTTCCATATATTCCCAATTAGCATTTACTTTCCGAGAGATCTCTGATGAGGTCTTGTTTCGAGTAAAGTATACCATAGAGTGGCAATATATGTAAAGATGAACTTACGGTTTCAAGCGTAATGAGGTGGTATGGGGATACCGGTAAGGTAACGCAGACTTGATGACCGCAGATTACCTTACCGAAGACTTTATAGTTTGCTAGCACTGGCACCGTCTGCTGCTGCGCAGATATATATTTCCGGCTTTAGTCCTGTTCTTGCGGGATAGTCCCTCTCGATATTATCGCAGAGTTGGGTGAGGTGATCTTGAGCGACTAGGGTGATCGTACATCCACCAAAGCCAGCTCCTGTCATGCGGGAACCCAATACACCAGGTGCTTTTCGAGCAATTTCTGTAAGAATGTCCAGTTCCTTGCAGCTTACTTCGTAAAGATCCCGCAAACTATCATGGGACTCATTCATCAACATACCAGCTCCTGCTAGATCATGGGCCTTGAAGGCTTTCACTGTGTCGTGAACCCTCTGATTCTCCCAAACCACGTGTTCGCAACGTTTAGCCACTGTGGGTGATAGAAGTCCCCGATGTTTTTCGAAATCCTCTACGGTGACATCCCTTAGCTTCTGAATACCTGGTAGGACGGTACTCAGAATAGATACACCCTCTTCACATTCGGCCCGTCGTTTATTATACTCCGAGTCTACCAATCCCCGCCTTACTGCTGAATTGGTGACAACAAAGGCATGGTCGCCAAGGGTCATAGGAACAAGTTCATATTCTAAGGAACGACAGTCTAAGAAGAGGGCGCAGTCAGCTTTGCCAAGGCGGGAGATGAACTGATCCATAATACCGCAATTGACTCCCACAAACTCGTTCTCTGCCCGTTGACACAGTTTGACCATTTCCACCGGATCCATGGAGAAACCGCCTACTGCTTCAGCAAACATAGCCGTTGCTACTTCAAAGCCTGCTGAAGAGGACAAACCTGCTCCCCGGGGAATATTACCGGAGACGATTAGATTCATTCCCGGAAGCTCAAATTGCTCCTGCATATACAACAGGACACCTCTAATGTAATTGCTCCATGGTTCCCTGCGCGAAGGCTCGATTTCGTCGAGGGAAAACTGGGTCAATTCATTGAAGTCTAAGGAATAGGCCTGTACTTGACGATCTGCCCTTCTTGTTCCGACAATGGTAATCGCTCGGTCAATAGCAATGGGTAGGACAAAACCATCGTTATAATCTGTATGTTCTCCAATAATGTTCACCCGTCCGGGACCCCTGGCCCGGAAGAGTTCCTCTGCAGGGCCAAAACGGGTGTTATAAGCTTTAATGAGATTTTCCATACTATTACCTCCGAAGATTATTCAAGTTCGTCGAGGGACGCAGGCGGCGTATTTCGCAGTCTTTCCGCGGACTGTTCTGGTAATGTATCATTAATAAAGGTCCCCGCTCCCGATTCGCACCCGGCCAAATACTTAAGCTTGTTTTCAGTTCGATGGGGTGGATAGAACTCAATATGGAAATGGGCATGATCATTTTGCTTCCCATCGGTGGGGGCTTGGTGCATGATCATCATGTAGGGTAGGGAAAACCCGAATAGTTGATCGTACTTTGAGATCACTAGCTTCAGCATCCGGGCTAAGGATTCCTGTTCGGAATTAGCAAACTCGAGTAAAGATAGCCGATGGTTCCTGGAATAGATATGGATCTCGTAGGGGTAGCGGGCTACAAATGGAATAAAGGCTACAAAATCTTTGTTTTCGGCCACAATGCGCCGCCCGTCCTTAAGCTCCTCCTTAAGCACATCACAGAATAGGCAGTTGCCCGTTCTGTCCCGATGTTCTCTTGCTGAATCAAGTTCTCGTTTCACCTTAGGAGGGATGAAGGGGAAGGCGTAGATTTGACCATGGGGATGCTGAAGGGTTACCCCAATAGCGTCGCCCTTGTTCTCGAAGATAAAGACGTATTCAATTTCCTCTCTCGCGCCCAACTCTTCATATCTGTCGGTCCACACGTTAATCAGGTTAGTGATATGCTCGACGGGCATTTTCGTTAAGGAAGAGTCGTGTTCGGAACTGTATAAAACTACCTCGCAAACGCCCTGGGCCAGATCCACTGGGTGAAGTGTGGTTCCTTCCACCGCCGGTTCCGGTGGATTGGGCTGCAATGATGGAAACTTGTTTTGAAACACAACAATCTCATAGTCTTCAGGCACCTCTGTGGGATATCCCCCCGGTTCTGTGGGGCACAGGGGACAAAAATCCCGTGGCGGTTTATAGGTCCGGTCTTGTCGATGTGTGGCGGTAATCACCCATTCCCTTTGGATTGGATCCCAACGAAGCTCAGACACTTGGTTTTTCCTCCTTATCTTTGCGATTCTTGCAGCTACATGTACAGCAGCTAGATTTCTGCTTAAAGGTATAGTATACCAAATATCGTCCGTCATCTTTAGTGATCTTTTTTTTGTTCATCGAAGGTTCTCCTTTCAGTCGGCAAACCCATGGGGGTGCTGTTTGTGCCATTTCCAAGCATGTTCAATGATTGTTTCAAGCCTCGGATACTTCCGTTTCCAACCCAAGGTACTCATGATTTTATCGGAACTTGCTACAAGGACCGCTGGGTCACCGGCACGTCTTGGTGTAAACTTATAGGGAATAGTCCTTCCGACAACTCTCTCTGTGGTCTTGAGCACTTCCATTACGGAAAAACCCTTTCCATTACCTAGATTATATGTTGTGGTTGGGCTTCCCGCAGCGAGGGCATTGAGAGCCAGAAGATGCGCATCGGCTAGATCCATAACATGAACGTAGTCCCGGATGCATGTGCCATCGGGTGTTGGGTAATCATTGCCGAAGATACTTAACTCCGGTCGTTGTCCTAGGGCTACCTGCAGAATAATGGGAATAAGATGGGTTTCAGGGGAATGGTCTTCCCCAATGTGCCCTGTTGGATCTGCTCCTGCAGCATTAAAGTAGCGAAGCGCAATTGATTTGATACCATACGCCTGATCGTACCGTCTAAGGATCTTCTCGAAGAAAAGTTTCGATTCACCATAGGGACTGGTGGGAATGGTGGGGTGATCCTCGGGGATAGGTACCTCCTTTGGCTCCCCATATACTGCTGCCGTAGACGAAAACACAAGATACTTGACCTCGTGGATGGCCATCATATCCAGCAAGTTTAGGCCGCCCAAGATGTTATTTCTAAAGTATTTGTCCGGGGATTTGACCGATTCACCTACTAAGCTGTGGGCAGCAAAATGCATCACCGCGTCAAACCTATACTTCCGAAATACATTGGATAGGTGCTCTTGATCTGCTAGATCGCCTTTGATGAACGTACCTGTGACCGCTTTTTCATGGCCTTTGTATAGGTTATCGTAGGTGACAATGAAGTGGCCTGCTTCTTGTAGATGTCTTGCTGTATGACTGCCCACGTAACCGGCTCCACCAGTGACCAAAATCCGCATAGTCAACGCGCTCCCTTCCAGTTAATAAGCTTTAGACACCCGATTATTACTTCTGCTTTATCATTATTTATCCTGCCCGAGGTTGACAAATAGATACAGCCAGGGTATAGTAGTGCAAAAGACGGCAAATATTACCCAAGAGGGGTAATAAGCTTCGAATCTTCTAATCGCCAGACAGCATTTTTCTAAATCTCCATATGGTTATTGTTCGCCCCTCGACGTACATATAGAGGGGGTTTTTTTGATCAGTTATACATCCAGGTGAAAGGAGCAGGGGACAATGAGCAAGGATACGTACTTCATCACCACACCGATTTATTATCCGAGCGATAAGCTGCACATCGGACATGCTTATACTACAGTTATCGCAGACGCTTTGGCTCGTTATCATCGCTTGCTAGGTAAGAAAGTTTTGTTCTTGACTGGTTCTGACGATCACGGCCAGAAAATTGAAAAGGTGGCAGAAAAGCGGGGTATCACCCCGAAGGAATATGTCGACGGCATTGTACCTACCTTCATGAGGCTGTGGGAGCGCTTAAATATCTCCTATGACGATTTCATTCGCACCACCGACGAACGCCACAAGAAGGTAGTTCAGGAAGTCTTCATGCGTGTTTATAACAAGGGTGATATCTATAAAGGATACTACGAAGGTTGGTATTGTACGCCTTGTGAAGCATTTTGGTTAGAAAGTAAACTAGTGGATCATAAATGCCCTGACTGTGGGCGTCCGGTTGAACTCTTGAAGGAAGAGGCTTATTATTTTCGGATTTCCAAATATGCTGATCGACTCCTGGAACACATTGAAAAGAACCCTGAGTTTATCCAGCCTGAGAGCAGGAAAAACGAAATGGTTCAGTTTATCAAAAGTGGACTAGAGGATCTTTGTGTCAGTCGTACTAGTTTTGATTGGGGTATTCCCGTACCTATTAACTCCGATCACGTGATCTACGTTTGGTTTGATGCACTTACCAATTATCTTACCGGTAGTGGCTACCTTCAGGATGAAGTGACCTTCAAGGCCTTTTGGCCAGCGGATCTACATCTTGTCGGCAAGGAGATCACCCGATTCCATACCATTATTTGGCCGATTATCCTAATGGCTTTAGATCTTGAATTACCGAAGCAGGTATTCGGTCACGGATGGTTATTGATGGATAGCGATAAGATGTCTAAGTCGAAGGGCAACGTAGTGGATCCAAATCTACTTATCGACGAATTCGGTGCCGACGCCATTCGGTATTTTCTCCTACGGGAGATCTCCTTCGGGGCTGACGGCAATTTCAGCGTCGAGGCTCTGATCCAAAGAACCAATGCAGATTTGGCCAACGATCTGGGAAATCTGCTGCACCGCAGCCTTACGATGATTCAGAAGTACTTTGATGGAGTGATTCCTACACCAGGGCCAGAGAACGAGCTGGATGAAAGCTTACGCAAAGGGGCCGAGGCAGCTTGCCAAGAGGTCGATCGTTACTTAGGCCAGCTTCAGATCAATGCTGCCCTTGGAGCAATCTGGTCCTTCATTGGGCGGACCAACAAGTATATCGATGAATCCGAACCATGGAATGTGGCTAAATCTCAAGATACACCACGGCTGGCTAGGATCATGTATAATCTTGCGGAAGCTTTACGCATGACTGCCTTTTTGGTTTGGCCTTTCATTCCCGCAACTGGTGAGAGTATCCTTGAGCAGTTGGGGGTTAAACAGGAATTCCAGGTCGCCAATCGCCAGTGGGGTTTGTTGGAGCCAAACACAAAGACGCAACCAACGGGACCATTGTTTCCTCGAATTGATATTAAAGAGCGGGAAGCAGCACTAGAGGATAAGAAGAGCAAACAGACAGAAAAAGACGCAGGTGAAGAACAGGTGGACGAACTTATTTCGATCGATGAATTCCAGAAAGTAAAGCTGTGTGTCGGGCACATAGTTGATGCCCAGAGTCACCCTAACGCGGACCGATTAGTTGTGCTCAAAGTCGATACCGGAGACGAAGTTCGCCAGATAGTTGCTGGAATCGCCAAGCACTATGCTCCGGAGGACCTAAAAGGAAAGAAAGTTGTCATTGTTGCCAATCTGAAACCAACCAAACTACGGGGCGAGTTATCCGAAGGAATGGTTCTGGCTGCAGTCTCTGAAGAAGAGCTTGGTCTAGTTACTGTAGATAAAGACATTCCCGCGGGCGCAGTTGTCCGGTAAGGTGGTCGAAAGCCATATGAGGGTTTGGATCCCCCCCCGTCTGGTGGGTGGCTATGTGAGAGATATTGATGAGAAAGGAAGATAGCTGGGTAAGGGCTTCCTCTTTGTCGGGTTTTTAGTGGCCCAGTCTCGGTGATACAAAGATGCTAATTGATAGTCATGCCCATTTAGATAATGAGCGTTTTGAAGGGGAACAGGAAGAAGTAATCGCAAGGGCCCAACAGGTCGGTGTGAGCATTATCATTAATGTGGGGTGGGATTTGCCCTCATCTAAACAGGCCATTGAGTCAGCTGCAAAGTATCCAGGAATCTATGCGGCGATTGGCGTCCATCCCCATGATGCAAGTAGCCTTAACAATGATGTTATCAAGGAATTTGTTGCCCTTGCCGAGCACCCTAAAGTCATCGCTATCGGGGAGATAGGGTTGGACTACTACTATGATCTATCCCCCAGAGAGCAACAAATGGAGGCGTTTTGCCAGCAGCTGGATCTTGCAGGCCAGCTTCGCCTTCCGGTGATCATTCATAACCGCGATGCCCATGAGGATACTCAGCAGATTCTCAAGGGGTACAAAGGAAAACTGGCCGGTGGGGTAATGCACTGCTTTTCTGGGAGTGTGGAAATGGCGACTACAATGCTGGATTACGGTCTTTACCTAGGATTTGGGGGTCCGATCACTTTCAAGAACGCGGTAAGGCCGCCAGAGGTAGTCAGATATACGCCCTTAGAACGTATGCTCATTGAGACGGATTGCCCATATCTTACACCAGTACCCCACCGAGGAAAACGCAACGAACCCGCCTATGTTTTCTATGTAGCAGAGAAAGTTGCGCAATTAAAGGGCCTAGATGTCGCAGAAGTGGCGGTTGCAACGACAAGTAATGCCCGGGCCCTTTTTAATCTGACCCGGGCCAGTCTCAATAGGTGAACTTGATGGCTGAGGAATCACCAATATTTAGTTGAGTGAAGTTTCCTTCTACTACTGCATGCTCTCCAATCAAGGAATTGGATAGTAGCATGTTCTCCACCTTGGCGCCTTCGTTAATAATACAATCTTTGACAATGGAGTTGGAGATCTCCGCCTGTTCTGCGACGGAAACAAAGGGACCGATAATGCAATTGGATACCTTTGCCGATTCCGGTATGTAAACCGGTGGAATCAGAATTGAACCGGGAATCTCCGGCGGCGGCCCGTTTTTCCCTAATAGACACCTATTTGTGGATAGCAGGGTATCGGGTTGACCGCAGTCGTACCATTGGTCAATATCAAAGACTGATAGTCTAAATCCCCGTTCTACCATCAACTGCAGGGCATCGGTCAATTGAAACTCACCCTTGGAACGAATATCGTGATCGATGATCTCCTGTAAAGCAGTAAAGAGGACACCGGATTCATTGATATAGTAGACTCCAACAACCGCCAAATTAGTAGGGGGCTCTGAGGGCTTTTCTACCAGTCGTGTGATAAAACCATCCTGTAATTCGACAATGCCGAACTTCTGCGGGTTATCCACAGCTTTCACCCCAATACAACTGTAGCCACCTGTCAGAGCAGCTTTAAGATCCGCTTCAAACACTGTGTCCCCGAGCACAATCAGCACAGGCTCGTTATTGTGGAACAATTCCTTTGCCAAGTAAATTGCATGACCCAAGCCCTTGCGTTCAGCCTGATTGACAAAATGCACCTTGAGGTCGTAGCTCGACTGGACATAATCTACAATTTTATCTCCTAGGTAGCCCACAATCAAGACTACCTCGGTAATACCACAGGACCCCGTCAAAGTCAGGATGTGTATACACTTAGGGTAGGTGCTCCGTTTTAGAGTTGTTCTGTTTTCAGAATGGGATTTCCGTTTCGAACAATGACGTGGATTACTACGGCTAATTTT
>JALNWK010000084.1 GCA_023230925.1 Limnochordia bacterium | reverse complement strand
GCTGGAACATAGCGAAGTTCGCGGGTGATTTCTTGCCTGATGACATGCCTCTCATGACCGCAACAAGAACAAACCAGTTCTTCCTCGGGAAGGTGGTATTCGATAATGTTCTCGGGTAAACCGTCAAGGCTCTGACCTCTTTTGCTTTTTTTCTTGGCTCTTTTATGCTCGGTCACCGTAACTTGTTCTGGTTCGGGTGCGAATGGTTCGGCCGAAGCCTCCGCTTCGTTGAAAAGAGAATCGAAGAGCTGCATTTGGTCCTTGTTTGTTTTCTCGCTGCTGGATCCAAAACGTTTGGTTTGCAGGAGCCTCAACTGGGCTTTCAAGTAACCAATTTCGTGAGCGAGAAGTTCCACTTGGGCCTCAGCCTTCAGAGCACGTTCTTGCCAGGTAGATTCAGTTGTGGTCGGGGTTTGCGTAGTGTTTTCCATACTAATAAAGTTCGCGTTTTGAAGCGAAAGTCCTGCAAGAAAAAGAAAAAAGCGCAAAAATAATTTGCGCCTAAACTACGTATTTGGGGGGATTTACGAGACGTTTTTCGATTGGTCTTAACGAGGTCCCCTCCAAGAGCCAACGAAGATCTTGCCAGGTAATATCCAAAGGATTGATTTCCTCACCTTCCTGTGGCCATGGTAGACTGCCTTGCTCCAAGCGGAAGTAATCGAGCCAGAAACCCCGTTCAGACCACTCCAGGATCTTGACTTTGTCTCTCATCCGGTTGCAAAAGGCAAACAGGCAGGGCTCAAAAGGATCTAACTCGAAATCAAGTTGCACGATAGCCGCTAAGCCATTCACAGCTTTACGCATGTCGGTGGCCCCGACAGCGAGATAAACCTTTTGCCTGGGGTGACCAATCAGCATACGGTCATCAGTGAGTTGACCACATCCACTAAGACCTGCTGATTAAAGCCCGGTTCGATGTCCAAAGTGATAGCGCCGAGACGTAGCGATACCCCAGACCCGGAGGCGACCGTGGCCTGCATACTAATCCAGCGGCTACCAACCGATTCCGACACGTTCTTTCGCTGTTTTTGCAACCAGTATCTGAGCTGGTGTACCGGTATATCTTGTTCCTGACACCAGGCTACCTGACTTTGGCCACTAGAGCGAAAGTCTTCGATACGTTCGACCCACAATTCCTGTTTCTGTTTCTCGGTCATTTAAACCAACTCCTTTGCCATTGTAAATCCATTATGGCATCGAGGCTAAAATGCTGGTAGGTGGGTTGGCTTTGACGCTTACCGATGTTGGCCGTACAAGAAACTATGGTCACACGCCCTGCAAGTTTAGCCAGAGCCTACTCTGAGGCCTCAAAAAAAAGAAGCCATCGTTACAGGCTTATTTAAGTGCGCCCATTTTTACCCATAAACAACCATAAATTGGAAATAAGACATAACGAAGGTTTCGATTTCCTTGGATGGACATTCCGGAAATTCAAAGGGAAGCTCATCATCAAACCATCAAAGGACTCCATAAAAACCCTGATAGGTAAATGCTCCAGCATTATTCTAAAAGACGGAAAAGCTAGTAGTCAATCTGACCTCATCCGCCGATTAAACCAAGTGATCAGGGGGTGGGCCAACTATCACAAACATGTTGTGGCTAGCCAAGTCTTCTCCTACGTCAACAACACACTGTATCACCTGTTACAGAAATGGGCTAAGCACCGCCACCCCAACAAAAGCAAATGGTGGCGACTGAACAAATATTGGCATGAAAAAGATGGAAAGAGATGGTTATTTATGTCGGGCGAACAGCACCTCATCGATATGAGAACAATAAAAATCGTCCGGCACCCTAAACTTTCTAGGAATCGCGTCATTATCCTTTTGTCCATGGGAATGTTCTGTTTTAACCAATCATGATTGATGTTATCAAAACAACCCTTGATGTCTCCTTCGAGTACCCATGTTGGAGAGCATTTTCTCGCCAGCACACCAAATATCTATTCGCAGGCATCCTTTGCACTCCTACCTCTACGAAAGCCGAAGGATACGCTGTCTCCAGTTGTTTCAGCTACTGGTTCGAGAGCGAGTGCATAAAGTGTCTGCATTGCGCGGTCATACATTGTGGGAATTCCAAGTGGGCGCTTCTTGCCCTTGTTTTTCTTCTCAATGTATACTCGCCTAAGGGGCTTTGTTTTGTACCGTTTGTCAGTAAGCGCTAAAACTGCTTTCATTTTTGAAGCTGAGGTCGACCAGAGCTTTTTGTCTATCCCAGAGGTGTTCTTCCCCTTATTCGAGGTTACTTTCTTGACCGCATAGGCTTTTGCGTGAAAAGAGTGGGTCAGCAGGTACTGCAGTCTTTTAACAGACACGCCCTCTCTACTTATGATTATAGATTCTTCCTGCGTGTCCGGCAAACCCATTACACTCTAAAAAACGCTAGGCAGATCACCTAGCGTTGACCTACTCGATTGCGCCAAACCAGACTAAACGTCGTGTTAAGTTTCTCCCTTCTTTCTAGCTGTCAAGGTGTGGTCGTCTTGACGCTTACCTTTATTCAAGTACATAGACCAAAACTTTAGAATAGATTAATGATATAGGTTGCAATGGCGAGCGGCAACGTAACAGGTGCCACAAACAGACCCGCCAAAGCAGCAGGTAACAACGAAACAGAAATCGGATTTCCTAGGAAATCTGTCCAAAACTCAACAACATACTTGGTCGCCATACCACCAATTGTTACATTCAGCAAAATGAACAACAACACCCAAAGACGATGTCTCTTCATATCATCCCTCCTCTTTTTGTGGTCAGGCATACATTTTGGCTTGCTGATCAAACATTCGGTAATACTCTCCTCCCAAAGCCATTAGCTCTTTATGGGTGCCTTCCTCAATTATACGTCCAGATTTCATAACAATAATCCTATCAGCTAGTTTAACAGATGATAACCGATGCGACACAAATATGCAGGTCGAATCACCAATAAGTTCTAGAAAACTCTTGATAATTTGCGATTCCGTTATAGGATCCAAAGAAGCAGTAGGTTCATCGAACACCGAAAGCCCATGGTTCCTTCGCAAACACCCTCTAGCAACTGCTATCTTCTGCCACTGTCCATGAGAGAAATCCCTCCCGCCAAATTGTGGTCCTAATTGTTCGTCTAGGCGTGTAATGTAGTCTTCTTCAGCCAGATTTACCTTCTTAAGCACGTCGTATAGTTCGTGATCCTTGTTCATCAATGATACTTCTCCGTACCCTACATTGTGGCGAAGAGAAAGATAGTATTTCGTGAAGTCTTGAAATACCGCTGAGATTTTCGCACAGTTCCCGTCCAGTGATAGTTGTTTTCCAAGTTCTATCGTCCCAGAAGAAGGTTTATACAATCCTAGAATAAGTTTGACTAAGGTTGTCTTGCCGGAACCATTTTCACCTACCAAGACAATTTTTTCGCTAGGACGAACCTTTAATGTAACATCATCCACGGCCAATTGGTGATTATCATGGTAGGAAAACGTAACATCTCTACAGTCAATTTCGACACCATCAGACTCAATTGGGTTACCCAGAGATGCTGGCCGCCTTGTATCAAAAAAACGGCAATAATCAGAGTATAGTTCAATTGAATCGGTATAAGATGAGAAATCGAGAACCAGGTAATATACTGCTCCAGCTAATGCCATTGACGACTGCAAAGCGATAATGACATTCTCGAGCACGAGGCCTCTCGAAATGAGCACGATCGAGACTGAAAGAGCAGGTACTCCGTATTGCATAACAAACCCAATAACCTTCCCAGCTAACTCGCGTACGTTGTGCTTCCTCTGGAGTTTCTGTTTGTAATCCGTATCAAACGCTCGCCATTTTGCCAACATCCAATCATATCTCCTGAGAACCCTCAATTCAGCGACAGTATTCTTAGTCATTAGAGCTGAGGAGTAAGCTCCCAACATCCTTTCTTCTTTCGACGTTCGTCTGAAGCCGTCAAAATAGTACTTACTGAGTCTGGACTGCAAAAGAGCGCAAGTGATCAAAACAGTCACATTTATTACTGGCAGTGCCCAGTTCACGTGGAAAAGCAACAGACACAGCGATACCGCAGTCAGAAACTGGGAAACGAAGGCAGGAACCCTTTCAAACAAATATATCAAACGCACTGGATCAATAGCTTGTTGGGCCCGAACTATCGTATCAGAAAACTCCCTTTTTTCCCTCTGCCGGACATCTGTGGTCATGATGTTGTCAACTAGATCTTCTTTGAGTTCCTTCGCTGCCTTTCTCTTAATGCACAGAGATACTCGCTGAGAAGAAAAAGCCAAAATCTCTCTTCCAACTCGACATATCAATAATAGAATCAACCACTGTATAACCGAATGGAATCCAGAATCAAGGCCCTGCACGATGTATTTTGAGATTTGTGCAATTACGACTACCTCAATAGCTGGCAACACTCCTTGAATTATGGAAAGAATCGCCAAAAGACCTGCGGGAATAGGTTGTATCCTTACAAGCTTGAAAAGCATCCTGCCAAAGCACCGAAGTTTGTTTACCTTAACCGTGTTGAGCAAGTAAATCACCACCTTGTGTACCGCTATACCATTGCGCCTGCGAATCAAACATCTCCCTATAACGACCTTCTTGTGCCATCAACGATTCATGGCTTCCGCTCTCAACTATTTCACCATCATGCAACACCACTATTTCGTCAGCTCTTCTCGCAACTCCGAGACGATGAGTTATTAGGATAATGGTTTTCCCCTTATGCGTGTTCATCAGCGCATCAAATACTTCAATTTCCGAGAGCGGATCTAGGGCAGCTGTAGGTTCATCGAAGATTACAATTTCGGCGGAATCTATAAATGACCTTAGAATGGCTATTCTCTGCCATTGTCCTCCTGAGAGATCAATACCATCAAATTGATTGCCGACGACTAGGTCTAGAACGTCATGGCAATCCAATCCTACTTTGTTAAAGAGAGCCGCAAGATCATCATCCAGGGACAACCTGCCCCCGTCCAGCCCGAAGGCCACATTTTCCTTCAAGGTAAGCCCAAAGTATCGCCCAAACGTCTGCGATATCGATATCACCTTTGGGTCATTACATCCACTGTGATATGGGTCTTCTCCCCTCACCCTAATGCTACCTTTTTCTGGTCTATATAGACCCAACACTATGTTAGCAAGAGTAGACTTCCCCGCACCGTTTTCACCAACCACAGCAACAACCTTACCTTTCTTCACCGCAAGGTCAATGCCAGTTAGAGAGTATGTCTTACCATTGTCATATGTGAAGGAAACATCGCTCAACTCAATTATGTTTTCATGGATGCCCTCACCGCTGGACTCAGAAAACGTGATTTCCGAGTTCTCTCCTAACTTCTCGAAATCACCAAGTAGTTCCAGATGGACCGAAGCCTCGTAGAAATCGCTGACTGCCTTTCCGACATCCTTGATGCTTCCCATTAGGACTGTGAAAGCAGCCAGTACAACCGTAAACTTGCCCGGCGAATCTATATGACCCAGATAAAACGAACTCGCAAGTAACATCATGGTCAGAAGAACTGGAAACGAGTTGAGAACGAGATTAGCATCAATATCCTTTCTTGCCATTGAGATTTGCTCACTCTGAATCTCTCCAAATCTAAAGTCCCATTCGTTCTTTAGGGCGCTGAATAGATTGAAGGTGTGAATCTCTTTCGCGACTTGAGATGAGAATACGAGGTCTTCAATATATGAAAGTTTCCTTTCGCGTTCAATGAGAGCCAACCGTGCCTGATGGCGGGTCTTAAAACGTTTCATGCTTCCAAAAACGGACATTGCCAGACACGATAGCCCAGCCATAATCATGGCGCTAAATGAAGTGGTTCTTAATATAGAAAGATAGGCAATTACCGCAGCCGCCAATGATAGTATCTGAGAGAAATGCATTACCATCCACATTACTGCGCCGCTAGTAACCATCCTAGCAGCTTTCATTTTCTCTTGGAAACTCTGTCTTTCAAACAATAAGAAGTCTGCTCCCTGAACGACATTGAAGAAACGCTCCGAAAGATGTCTTTCCAGGTCATCAGTAAGGCGTTTCTCGGCAACCGCTGATATGAAGCGAAAAGCAGCCGTTAAGACCCCAATACCGATCATTTGTGCAAGCAATGCATATGGATCAGCATCTACCCCATCCTGAAACATAGCGACCACTTGATCAATCAACCTTCCCGAAAAAACCAGGAATGAAGCACCAAGGAATACTGCTCCAACGTTTGCCAGTAAATATACAATAAGGCGAACTGGATTACTCAGGTAGCAGGTCCTTAACCATAAACACAGCCTAGCGATCTTTCTCACATGGACACCTCCGTACGGGATAGGAAATCTCACGGAAACTCTAAACCTGCATGTAAAGCAAAACTGTGGTTCTATAGCCCTGTGTTTCACCCCCACTTTCCCTGACATTCTTCATAAGCAATAGTTTGCGGTCTAGCGAGGTTATGGTCGTATAGACTTTATTATCAGCGTAATTGGGTCTATGCGGCCCTGTACCGGACTTGACTTTTCCAAAACGCCCCAATAATGGACATGTAGGATTACCATTTTATACCATTACTGTCCTGGAGGGGATTTTCTATGCTTGTGTTTTGGCAAAGTCATGCCGAGTATCAGCAATTTGTTACTGAAAGGTGGATCGAACTCTATACTAACCACGCTGGAAATCTCGAATACCATGACGCTTTAATTAGCAAACTTTGGTACCTGGACCTGGATCCGGTTTTAGAATTGCTGGCGCCGTACTATGGCCAAGGTGGACGACCTGCGGTTAATCAACCGCAGATTCTCAGAGCTCTTGTGGCCATGAACCATTACAGGCATGATTCGGTTACCAGCTGGGTTAAAGTCTTGCGAAGTGACCCCGTTCTGGTAATGGCATGTGGGTTTGAGGATGGCCACGATCCGGGCATCGGTACATTCTACGACTTCCTTGACCGCCTATGGCTCGAGGAGCCTCAACAGAAACGTCCTAGAGTAAAGAATCGAAAGCCTCGTAAACCTCAGAAAAAGGGCAAGAAGCTAAAACCGCGTCATGATGGTATTGTGGCCCAAATTGTGGACAAGGCGATGGAAGGTAGAACTGCCCATCATTGTCCACAGAGCCTATTCCAAAAGCTCTTTACCCAGGTTGCCGTCCTTCCTTCCGCACAATTAAAACTTCTTGGGGATACTAATAATCTCACCATTAGTGGGGACGGTACCCCGGTGGAATCTGGCAGTAGCCCCTATGGTAAACCAACATGCACATGCCGAAAGCAAAGGATATTCTCTTGTGATTGCAAACGCATCTATTCAGATCCTGACGCACGATGGGGCTGGGATAGTTACAGTGAAGTCTACTTCTATGGTTATTCCATCTACGTGCGTTTACAGTACCTGTGATGGTAACTATGATCTACCCCTGTTGTTGGACGTCGCTCAAGCAAATAGGCACGATGGACCGTTTTCGGTCTTTTGTCTTAGTCGTCTACGTCAACTTTTACCCGACTTTACCTTTGCCCGGGCAATTTATGATTCCGCCCATGACGCCTATGCGATATACAAACTGCATCATTTCTGGAACATAGCACCCATCATTGACCTTAATCTTGGCAATACGGGTAATCGAAAGTACCCGGATAAGATCATCATCTCCGAAAACGGTGTGCTCATTTACCCCGCAGGCCATAAAATAAGAACAGCTAATTACCATGATTTACCGTAATCGGTGGTCCATCCGGTTCCAGTTCAACGTACCCTTTTTTGGGGCAAGATCAACCACCCGACCAATTTGCTTATGAAGTTGTCAAGGTGCAAAGCGAAACTACTTCATTCCATCACGTTATTGCCGTATATTCCCAGTCAGCGTCTACTTTCCGAGAGATTTCGATGGATGGTTTTTGTATCCTCTACAATCCTATTTCGTCTTAGACCGCAAAAGACGTGTATTCCGGTCATTTCGATCACTGAATATGCTTCAACCCGATCACCGATTCCGGTTCGATCCGATCACCGATTCCGGTTCATGTCGATCAGTGATTCCGGTTCATCCCGATCAGTGATTC
>JALNWK010000083.1 GCA_023230925.1 Limnochordia bacterium | reverse complement strand
CTTATCTCCTATATTGGAGATTGAGCCTCTCGATCCCTTCTTTTCCCTTCTCTCTCATGGGACCCGCGGTATCCGTCGCGTTCGCGATCACCTACCTGAACCCGTAAATTCTTGACTCATACAAAAGTCAGCTTCTTCTGGCCAATCCGACAAGACCAAGGCCGAACAACCCGAGAAGAGCTCCGGGAACTATTGCTACTAAGGTAGCAACCAGGATAACCCCTATAATCACAAAAATCCACCCCAACACAACTAAGACTCCCACCGTTAAACTGAATAATAACCGAAACGGCAGTAGCACCAACCAAAGGAGTAGTGAAAAGAACGCAAATATCAACCTAAAGGGTAATAGGATAATCCCCACGTTGCTTGGCCACCTCCTTGCCCTTGCACCATACATATACATATTAACACAAATGGGGGAGTGTGCGCAGCTCCTCCTGTGGAGGAGAAATATAGTCCGATACAATTAAATTAAGCATTGAACGTTTGGTTGGGGGGGAATTAGCTGGAATAAATCTACTACAAGTTGCACTGGAAAGAGCACGGGTGCCTTCTGCGAAGGACCCTCAAGTCCCACATAGTGCAGTCTCGGCTTTTAATCCCGAGGAGGATCTCAATTTCGTCTTCAGGACCTCCCATTCAAGACTCTGCATATGGGGGAAGAGCTCTTCATAGCGAATCCCACGGCAAGTCCTATCTTTCGCTTCTATCAATCAGTCCATATTCTGGCTTTCTCCTTCTTGCCAGATGGCCGTTCTACGTCCACGATCTTGTATTATGGGATTCGTGGTTCGTGATCGTAACCTTTCTATCCCAAGCAGACATCCTCAAGATCTTATAGGCTAGGGTTAGGAGCAGCGCCTTTTCGAGCCAACCACCTGCATGATTCGACCGCTCATATAGGCGGATTAATGGTTGCTTTTAGGTGGGATTTGATTGGAGTCCATCGTCGGCATTGAGTCTATGTAAGCATTCCTGCACCAACTCATAATCGCTTGGTTTATCTACATCAATGCCAACCTCTGGGTAGGGTGAGACAATGCCTTTCCCCGCGAACCCGAGAATCTCACCGGCCCGATCTTCTATTTCAGCCATCTCCAGACGTTTCAGCAAGTACCGAATAATGAACCTTAGACCCAGCATGCGGGATAGCTGCACGGGCTTCTTGCGCATCCCAATCGCCCGGCTAATCACTTCCTGGCATTGAGTCAAGAGCTCCGGCTGCAATAGCACCATATTTCCACCGGTGAACGTCCCATCTTTAAGGGTCACATAGGTCCGCTGTACCCCAGGATAGTGAAGCTCGTTTATCTCCTTGCTCACAATCGGGTAGTAGATATGCGCCTCTACCTGCCTGCACCGTGTTAAGAAGTCTTCTATGGCTTCACCGGTAATTAAGGGTATATCCGAGGTAATAAGTAAGACAGGTTGAGGAGAGACCAGGTGCGCAAGCCCAGCCTGGATATTGTCCACAAGACTATCGGTGCTTGGTACTAACTCAATCGTCCGTCCAAGCAATGGCTGCAGTTCCCTTGGACCCACAACAACGATCCGTTCAATACATGGGACCTGCCGCAATGCATCCAATACGTAGCAAATCATGGGACGATCAGCTATCGGTATTAGTGCTTCATAGGGCTCACCACTTATTTCGCTCATGGGCCCATCGTTGCTCGCCCCGGCCAAAACCACCGCATTCACCTTATCTACTTCGCACACTTTACCACCCATGCTCCTACCTCCATCCTATCCCACCGTTCGGGCCACAAACACATCCCATGGATGTATTTCGAGGAGACTATGTAACTTCTTGGCCGAGTCTTCGTTTTCCATAATCCCGAACACGGTTGGCCCACTACCGGACATCAAAGCGCCGAGGGAACCAGTCGAGACCATCGTCTTAATCTTCGCTATTTCAGGAAACATGTGGAAAGCTACCGGTTCTAACATATTGCCTAGACTCTGTGCTATCGTCTTCGAGCCACCCAGCTGAACAGCCGCAAGCATCTGCTCAACCATGGGTTCCCCCGGAGCAAAATCACGCCAGGCTTGATACACCCTTTGGGTACTCACACTTATCCTTGGGCGTACCAAGACCAGCCACAGCTCATCTATGGGTTCAAGGGGTGTTAATACCTCGCCCCTTCCTTGGATTAACGCTGTCCCTCCAAGGAGGCAATAGGGCACATCTGAGCCCAACTCCTCACATAGTCTGAGCATTTCCCATTTTTCAAGTCCTAATTCCCAAAGGACGTTAAGTCCCTTAATCACAGCCGCCGCATCAGCACTGCCACCCCCAAGCCCTGCCGCAATGGGAATGTTCTTCTCTAGCTCTATGCGAACTCCTTTCAATGTGTGGGTTCGCTCCTGCAGAAGCTGTGCCGCTTGATAGGCCAAGTTGGTGTTCCCACTGGGAACACCGTCCCCCTTACACACAAGTTCAATGGCCTGAGACTGTTTTAGTGTCAGCCGAATCCGATCATATAGATCTATGGTTTGGACCACCGATCGGATCTCGTGATAGCCATCTTCCCGTCTGCCAAGGACATCTAAAGCTAGATTTATCTTTGCATAGGCACGTACCGTAAGTTCATCCAAGTTTTTCACTCCGGTAATTACTTGAACCATCCGGATATGGTTCGCAATAAACGGGTAAAAAAGCCAGCCCGGGCCACTTCTTCAGCGGCAACCACAGGGAGCTCCTTAGCTACTCTGCCCCGATAGCTGATGGTCATAGTACCCACAACGTCCCCTTTGTTGATCGGCGCTTGTAAAGCCTCTTTCATCACAAGTTGCACTTCAAATGGATCCCGTTCACCACGTGCTGCCAGTAGACGTACATCCTCACCGGCGGCCACGTCTACCTTCTGACTCCGTCCGCCAAGCACATCCAATTGCCCAACGAGTTTACCTTGACTTACAACATCCCGGTAATCAAAGCTGAAACCATAGTCTAATAATCGCATGGTCTGCTGAAGCCGTTCGTCATCACTGTCGGTCTTCAACACCACGGAAATCAGTCGCAGATCTCCTTTTTTCGCGGTCCCAACCAAACAGTAACCAGCAGCACTAGTATATCCGGTCTTCAAGCCATCGGCCCCAGGATAGGCTTTAATGAGCCGGTTCCGGTTTGGCATATCAAAGCGGGGCTTCTCACGGAAAATAGCAAACTCGGTGGAAGACCATTCCAGGGCCTTGGGGTGTTTTACTACCTCACGGCTCAAAAGGGCAATATCATAGGCTGTGCTAGCATTATCCAGATCACCAATTGGCAAGCCGTTAGAATCAATGAAGTAAGTGTTCTTCATGCCTAACTCCTGGGCCCGTTCGTTCATTAGCCGCACGAAGTTGGCCTCAGTACCACCAAGATATTCTGCCACGGCAACTGTAGCATCATTCCCTGAGTAAATAGTGACCGCTTGCATCATCTTCTCTAGTGGGTGACTCTCCCCCGATGCTAGAAAGACCTTAGAGCCCTCCACTTGACTAGCGTACTGGCTTGTAATCACAACATCGTCTAGACTGGCCCGGCCGCTATCAACCGCCTCAAGGACTAGTAAAGTTGTCATGAGTTTTACTATACTGGCTGGTGGCATCTGTTCATGCTCGTTCTTGGCAAAGAGTACCTGACCTGTATCCGCATCGATTAAAATAGCTGCACCCGCAGGCAGATCGAAATCCTGGGCCGATGCCAACCCCGAACAAGTTACAAATAATATCACTGCAAGGATAATGACTAACTGCTTTCGCATAGAAAAGGCCTCCAAGTAATCCACTGTGAGTCATAGATTTTCTATTCTACAGTTCGCCCCTTTGGCCTGTTTTCCTGCTTTTCTTCCCCGGGCATTGCTTCTAGTTCCTTCCAGCACGGTTTAGCACCCAATGAGGGGCCATGCCAATGCTTATGCAAGTCCTAACGAAAAAAGACCCCGCACAACAGGGGTCTTCAAGGCAAATTGCTAGCTAGGCGATTATTAGGTGATGGGACGAAGCTCGCTTACTTTCCTCGACGGTATCAGTAATTTCCAACCGCACTCCAGACGCTCCAGGTTATCCTTCTCCAGCAACCACTGATTCTCATCTAGGATCTCCTGAACTGTGGTGCGGTACTTTGCCGCTAACTTCCACAGGGTATCTTCCGGCTGCACAATGACAAAGCGGTACGATGGGGGTCTTTCTTCTTCAGGTTCCACAAGAACTAATTCCACAACTACTTCCCGCTCGGATTGGTTCTTCAAGGTGCAGTTGGCCTGGACAATGAGGCTTACCTCAATCTGACCCCGTGTCACCAGATCCCAACTAAGCGCCTCAATGGTCAAATCCAAATCCGGATGCATGGTGGTATCACTAATGGGAAGCTCAATGGCGATGGTGAACTGGTTTTCTAGATTCCATGACACCGTCTGTACTGGTGCATAGCCCCCATCGTTGTGGGGGGTGTAGAAGGCTTCCAGGAAAACGCTCGCCTCCGCCACCACCTTATCTTCGAGTACCTGGTATTCCCCGGGCCAAATACGGGCAGTCATATCCAGGATTTGGTCCACCGAGGGTTTACCCTCCGGGATATCTACAGACAGCTCGGCCTTCCGCCGTGCCAATCCCTCGCTGCCTACTTCCGTAACCTGTAGGTATTCTCTCCGGACGGCAACTTCCCTGCCTTGACTAGAGATAACGTCTTTAACCAGGGTAACCTTGTGGCGATGGATGGTATTACCGGCAATATCCATCCTGCAGGAAACGTCAAGCTCCCGTCCCTGCCCTTGCACCATGACCTCTCGCACCGTTACTCGGGGATGAAAGCGCATGCCTTCCTTCGTTTTCAACGTCTCCATCCGACAAACGAAGGGTGAAGCACCAGCAAAATTGATAACAGCGACCCGTTCTTTCACCGCTGGAAGCCGTGTTTCCTGCTGCCATTCGGACCACTCACTATACAAGTCTTCCTGGACGGTGGTCTCTGTGTGAACGGCCTGCTGTGGTGCGGGGTCCTCTTCCACCACGTAGAGGACCTTGTATTCTATATCACCATCAACAACAATGCAATTCTCATCTAGGGTAGTACTGTTGACCTTAGGTGTTGCACTGTAGGATAAAACCCGGCCAACAGGCATTTGATCCTCACCTAAAACTAAGGTCCCCCTGGTCTCCAGCTCACCCTTTAGTGATTCAATTATTTCATCGATCCGCACCTGTTCTTTTTCCACTTTGGCCTTCTCGGGCTCGGTGACCATCACATCCTCAATAATCGCAGTTTTCTCTACGGCACTAGCCTTTACCTTTGCCCGGATGTTTAGATGAATATCCAATGTGCGACCATCTGCCTGCAGATCATGGCTCATCGCCGTCACACAAAGATCCGCGTCCGGTTCCATTGTAGCTTCCACACCAGGAATCTCAATAACCCGATGAAAAGCCAAGGCCTGCTCCCAGTTGACACTAGCAAAAAATGCTTCCTGATCATCGTCACTGCGCCCCACGTAAACACAGCAGACATCAACTACTCCCCTGATTTCAACACCTTCCAAGTCCTTGGCAATACTAACCTGTGTCAGCCTTGGTTCTACCCGACAATGTACAATTTCTTCTGCATTGAGATTGCCTTCTCCAATCACTAGCATCCCGTCTAACTTGAACTCCTCTGCACTAGCACCTATGATCTCCTCGAGTGTAAGAATTCGAGTCGTTGCTTTGCAGCCCACAGCATTCCCCTCCCTGTATGAAGCTTGACCATCTACTTAACTATATGCATCGGAAAATGCAAACTTGCCAGCGGAGTAACTTTGGAATCGATATTTAAGTATATTTATCTACAGGATCATTTATGAATTAGGAAATGCTGTTTCAGACAACGCCACAAGCGCTTATCCTCTAAGCCCACGCCCGTTAAGACGATTCCTCCTAGGTTATACCTGTTCACTAACCATAGCCAATGCATCATTGTGGTCTCATTCGGTAACCAGACTCGTTGCAGACCCCGTGATAGCTCGATGACTTTAAGCTCCTCGGACCAAACGGGTTTGGTCCGGGACCTTCGCAAAAACTCCATTCCCTCCCCATGACTAATCGTCCTTCCCGAAGCAGTCTCATCATCATATTCCCATGCACATAAAGGTAGTTTTAACCAAATTCGCCACGAGGGAATCAACTTTCCCAGTCTGATGATCCCTTGACGCAGATGGGCAAAACTCGGTAAGCATATGGAGGGTTTTTCCTTGTAAACGCTGCTTAGAATAACGCGGTCAGCTATGGTGAGATAAGGGGGGAAGGATTCCCTTGGGCTGTAGGGATAGGTAAGCACTAGCTTTCGCTTTTTTTGATGGAGTGCATCCTTGAGGCGGTGTAGGAAACCTAAGGATAGAAGCTGTGTATTACCGGATAGATCAATATGAACTGCTTTTGCAGTCGTTCGATGGCACAAACGGCATACCTCGTCAATGATCTGCTTTCTCTTACGGCGCCTTGCCATAACGCCAACGGTCTCATCGATGGTTACATCCAAGAACACACTTAATTCATGCTCCAGACAAAAACTCAACAAATCCCGATCGATACTGCGACCAAGTTCAACCTGCAGAAGCAACCCAGTTATATTCGTGTTATTGTCGACAATACTATTTGCTACCCGAGGGTCGCTAGGATCCGTAAAGACTACAACGTACCGACATGGAATGATCAATCTTCTGCCGACATACAGGCCAGCAGGAGTAAGCCACCGGTTAGCCTCTCTAAGACCTACTGTGCCCACGCCCCATTGTCTAGCAATACTTAGCAGTGTCTCCCTACCCTCAATCGTATGCCTAATTATGGGAGGTGGATCCTGTAAGAGGGAAAACACCATAGGACCTGCAATACCATCGGCCCTTAGCTTGAAGTCCCGCTGTAATTCAAGCACAGCCCCAAAGGTCAGAGGACCAAACAGCCCATCGACACCGTTTAGGGCATACCCCCACTCTATAAGCTTCTCTTGAAGCCATATGACATCAGCCCCCCGCATGCCTTCTTTAAGGATGCGACGGCCAGGTTCTCTTCGCATATAGGACATAGCCATCTCCCCAAAAGGTTAGTCTATGTCTATATATTCAAGAAAACCCAAATAGATACTTAGGGGAACTTATCGAAAAACGGTCTAAAGAAAAACTACCGGTGGCAAACACGCCCCGGTCGGCCTAATGCCAACCCCAGGGCAGGGAAAGAGGAACGAGATGGAAACCTGTTGATACCTTCCACTTAACTGACGCCGATTCTCCGATCATCAAACTTAATCTCTACGGTTTCTGTGAGTACATCAGCATAGGTGTATGACATGCGCTGCACTGGACTACCATCGTCTAGCCGGACAACAAAAAGGTTTGGATAGGTCTTCTCCAAGATCCCTTTAGCCTCCATAATCCTTTTACGTCCTCGGTTAGCCCGAAGTCTTACTGGCTTTCCCACATAATTCTGCAGGTCATGTCGGATCGCTTGCAATGAATTGCCCTTCGCTGTCACCTGATCACCTTCTTCGCACTTATTCGATCATATATTACCACAGGTGATGCCCTTTGTCAACTAAACTACATAATGTATCACATAGCCAAGCTTGCTGTCAAGGATCTTGTGAGACAGTTTCTTTGCAAATCCTTGGGGTTTCGTCGGCTTAGCTCCAGAGGTTAGCCTGGAAATGCCCACATTTTGGCGTCGTCCCTGTCCAAGGCCTCCAAATTCAACGGCCCAAAGGATTTGCGTCCTCTTCGCTCCTTTGGTATTTCCTTAGATAAATCCCCTTCTCGAGCACTAAGGGCCTATGGAAGAGAGCCGGCTGGAAAACAGGGTTAAGGTAATATGAGTATGCAGGTCTCAAAAAAGACAGGTTTGAGGCAGAACATGCCCAGTTAATTTGTGCTTGAAGGAACCATAGAGGGATCCCGGCAGAAGATAGTCACCCTGGCCAATCTTAACTAAAAGATAAAAACAAGATCGGTAACAATTCTTCGTAAGCGTCAAAGCTAACCCACATGGCGACAGCTTTGTTGTGATGGGATAATTGAACCATCATAACCAAGTGAGGTGACTTGTGTGGTGACCCAAGACAAACGTCAGCTTTGGGAGGAACGTG
>JALNWK010000082.1 GCA_023230925.1 Limnochordia bacterium | reverse complement strand
TCATCAATCACCTGTTGCTTGAAATCATCTGAGTAACGCTTTCTTGTCACGGTTAATCACTCCCACTAAAGTAATCTTAGCACAAACATAGCTTATGTCCAAATCCTTTAGGGGGCTAGATAGCTTCAATCTGCCGTAGATAATTGTACCTGGCAGGGCACCTCCCAACCGTCCTACAGAGAACGAAGTACTACAGGCAAAAGTCTAACCACGCAGTTGATAACCACGGCGATCAGCCTTCTGCCTGCAGGTCAGCAACGTCTAAAGCTTACCGACGATCTTAGTCACCAATCTCGAGATTGATAACACTAGATAAGCTCACCCCGTTCCTCCTATAGTCCATACTTTGCTGTTAGGTAGTCATCAATGGCCTGTCGTTCATTCTCGGACAACGCCCGATCATGAAGGATGAACTCCGCGATAAACCCATCTAGGTGGCCTTCGCTTAGGCTAGGATGATTCCGTTTGCCTATATAGAGATCGCTTTTATTTGGGACTTGTTGCCTCACATCATTGATTGTTGCTACGAGTAGCCCATCGCGATAAAGCTTAATCTCCTGCATTTTCTTGTCGTAGACACTACATTGGACCTGGGGGAACGAATCTACGTATAGATCGCCTTGTCGGTAATAGGTACCCCCAACAGCCAAGCCATTTTGAGGTGCGAGAAACCATGCTTTCTCAGTAATACCATTGCTGTTGTCCAACTTCTGAGCAAGTCGGAAACCCTTGGAATACTCGTATACCACGAATATAGAACAGCCATTCTCCACATTGAGCTCATTCTTATGAGAAACACACAGGTAAGTGGCAGACCCATCAAAGACAACCGCAGGCTGATTAGCAATTGTGTTAGCTTGTAGGTAAGGTGCACTGCCAGAATCGGAAACCGCGTCATTCTTCTCTCCTGATTGATCAACCCACCTTACCACAATTCCATTTTCCTCAATCACACCGCGATCTGCACGAAGCCAGATCTGTAGACCGTCGGTCGGAATGTCCGCAAAAGTAGTACTCCCAACAAGCAAAATGCCCACAACAACCGTAACCAACATCCATGTGAAGTTTTTCATCGTTTTCAGCACCCTCCTGATTATTGACTTTCGTTTATGGCATATTTCTGTCTGAGATAGCCTTCAACAGCGCATCGTTCATCGGCGGATAAGTTAGTATCGTAAATGATGAACTCGGCTATATAGCCAGTAATGAATCCAGCGGATGGGCTTTGATTCCGGCGTCCAATATATACTGGATCCTCGTTCGCTTGTTGGAGGGGCACGTCGGTCACTAACTCAACCTCGGTACCATTACTATATACGTGTATCTCACCCAATTCAGCATCGAATACATTCGCTTGAATGTGAAGAACTCCGGTCTCAAAAGAGGCTTTTGTCGGACTCTTGCCAGATACAGCCATGCCATTTTGCGGTGTTACAAACCACGCGGTGCCCGTCAACCCAGTACTAGCATCCTTTTTTTGCGCCAATCGGAAACCACTCGAAACCTTATATACGATAAATGTCGTGAAGGAACCATCAGCGTTCAAACCGTCTGCATGGGGTATCCTAAGCGCACTTGTTCCGTTAAACAATATGGCAGGCTGGGCATTTTCCGCCAATTCCTCAAGACGCATGACCGAGCCCTCAGCGGCAACTGCGTGATTGCCCTTACCGGACTGGTCGGTCCACTGGCTTACAACACCGTCCACCAAGAAAACTCCTTTATCTGCTCGTAACCATAGTTGAAGGTGGTCTGTTAAACTCTCAGATAATTCAGTAGTTGGCTTGCGAACTAGCATACATCCACAGAAAACCGCAGCCACAACAATGGTAGCCATTACGACATACTCTGTACGAAATTTCTTCATCTCAAAGCTACATATCTGGCTTGACGGTACTAACCCAACCATCGCGGATACCTATTTTTCCTATAAACCGTATTTCCGTTTTAGATAAGCCTCGACCTCACACCGTTCAATATCGGAGAGCGCGCGATTATAAATGATCAACTCCGCTATCTCGCCTTTCAAATAACCTTCTGTAAACCCAGCATAGTTGCGCTTTCCAATATAAAGAGCATCTTCGTTCGCAATTTGAGGTTCAACCCCATACAGTGTCGTAAGCAACACACCATTGCGGAAGATCCGGATTTCGTTATGCTCTGCGTTGTATACATTACTTTGTAACTGTGGTATCACTGCAGGAAATGCGGCATTACCTTCGTTTCGATATGCCCCACCAATAGCAAGACCGTTTTGAGGCATGAGGAACCACGCACTATTGGTGATTCCATTATTATTGTCTCGTTTTTGTGCAAGACGAAATCCTCCGTAATAGCGATATACAACGAATACACTAAGTCCGTCTCCCGCGTTTAGACCGTCATCGTGTTCAACAATTAAACAAGAGCGAGAACCATCAAAGCTAATGGCAGGAAGATTTGCGATGCCTGACGTCAGCAAAACGGGTTCAAGTCCCGGCTCCGCCATGGCATCATGGTTACGGCCCGACTGATCTTCCCACATAGTCACTACACCGGTATCAGTGTGGACCCCATGATCAGCCCGAAGCCAAAGCTGCATCCCTTCCGTTGGAATACCGATGGGACTTAGACTCAGTTCTGCCATCGTCAGGAACGCTGCTTCGGGACCTCCGCAAACTGTCTTGATTTCAACCGTCGTTTCACCTTCGAGATAAGAGCGGGCATAGTAATAAAGCCGACCATTTTCACTCCCAACCACGAGATCTAGATGACCATCCCCGTCAAGATCGACCAATGCGGGCGCAGCAGAGTGGATGCCGAACCAAAGATAATTTCCGTTCCCAGTCTTGATCGGCTCCGGTTTTCTAAGCCTTGGTTCGGTGTTCGAACCGACGTTTTCAAGCACAAAAACCGTTGCGTGCCGAAAAGGAGCATAATCGTTTAGATGGGTCATGGGCGTTCCTAGAACAATATCCCATACACCATCGCCATTCCAATCACCAATAGCCAGTTTAATGCGTCCAGATGCCCCGCCTTCAGCTAGTGGTGGAGAAAGCTTAATTTCCTCGCCAGTGTCAAACTCTAATCGTCTCGCCGGTCCCACCCGAAATGGATCATCTTGGCGATCCCAATATGACAGGAATCC
Source organism: Limnochordia bacterium (assembly GCA_023230925.1). Classification (NCBI taxonomy): domain Bacteria; kingdom Bacillati; phylum Bacillota; class Limnochordia; species Limnochordia bacterium. The sequence goes on along the minus strand of JALNWK010000082.1, from coordinate 5,392 downwards.
CCCCGGGTCAAGACCAAGAAAACCATTGAGACCGTTTCCGTCAAGGTCAACAGCCGCTGGTCTTACCCGATGAACGGTACGGAAAGGCCCCCCGTACTCGTTTAGGACAAATTTCTGAGCCGTTGCCTCAAAAACAGGTTCAAAGATCAAATCGGCAAATACACGATAGTTGGTGAGGATACTACCTAGAACAATGTCTAGCTGTCCATTATGAGTCCAATCTGTTACTAAGGGTGCAGTATAACCCCAATTTGCCTCACTTGGACCTAGTAATGAACCTGTTGGACCTGCCTGAATGCGCACCGTTTCTCCTTTAATTTGCAAACGCTTCCCCTGATCAAATTCCGGTAGCAACCCCTGTCCTTGGTTCCTAAACAGGTGAACATATCCCGGGCTAGCTCCGGCTACGATGGAAGGACCCTCTCCGTCAAGTAGCGATACAAACTGTGGTACCGCCAGGGAACCAGGGCTTAGCGCCGGATCAACCTGCTGGAAAGGCACCGGGTCATCGAACACTGGTATGCCATCCTTCGTCCTTCCTGTGTTTTTGGCATACAATAGAAATGGTTCATCCGGGGCGATAAGCAAATCCTGCAAACCATCGCCATCAAGGTCGTGAACAACCACATAGTGCATTTGGTATGGCAAGCGCATGGATTCACCGTCGGCATCAAAAACGTTTACAGGCGGTAATAACCGTGGGTCGCCTTTCTCGCCGACGTTCCTAATAAAAAGAAGGTCGCCCAAACGATTTCCCGTAATAAGATGATAAACACCGTCTACATCCGAGTCGTATGCAGCGGGGCGTACAAACCCACGATCAATCCTAATCAATTCACCTTCGGCTTGAAGGACCCTTGGTGCCGCAAATTTGGGTTGCTCCGATGATCCGATGTTCTCCAACAGGTAAATGGCACCGTAGGTTCCCGACGCTTCGCTTGTCCCAATAAGGAGATCCTTACGACCATCTCCTGTCCAGTCAACAACCTCGATACCACGGATAGCATTTCCACGGCCAGGACTATAGACAGTCCCACCCGCTGTGAGCAGTTCCGATTGCAGAAACTCCGGAGCTCCAGGGGCTCCAATGTTCTGATGCCAAATGATATTAGAATGGGAGGTGGAAAATGCCAGAAGATCAAACAAACCATTCTCCCGAAAGTCTGCTACAACGATACTTTCCTGAATCGGAATAGGTAAAACTTGACGGATTATCGGTGACCCTTCCGACGTAAATCCTTCAAGCCGAAAGAGAGAAGCGGCAGCTTGATGAGTCCCTTCATGACCAGAGACTAGAATGAGGTTTTCGCCTGTTCCATACCAGTCGACGATGTCCACTCTATGAGCTAACCAACCAACAAAGTCCCCCACAGTGCCCCGAAGACCATACGTAAAATAATCACCGTTGCCAATGAGAGGAATGTGCTTCGGGTAATCATAGTCTACTCCTTCCTCTTCCAGCGCAAAAAGAATTGCAAAATCCTCCTCGCCATTAATGTTTTTCCTCCAAGATACCGTTCCTTCGCCTGTAGAAAGTATAGAATCACTTAATCGAAAAGGAACATCAAAACCATCTTGTTGGACACGAATAGACCGAGGATCAACTTTTCCTTCAACCCCAAGCGCCCTTAATATTTCAGGAAATGATAGATTCAACTGCACTGGTGCGTTACTGAAAGCTCCTTTTGTGTTGGTTGTCGTTGCGATAATCGTGAAAATCGATTGCTCTCCTCCTTCGGCAACTACCAAAACACAAGACATAGCTAAAAGAAAACCAAGTATTACCCCAAGCGTAAGCTGTACGACGTATCTAGAAGACCATTTCGGTATCATGAATCTACTCCTTCTTTTTAGCATAGCGTATCATTCGAGATCATGAGGGGAGGTCTCTGAAGTCATTAACCCTGCCGAATGTAATTCGATTGGAGTCATGAAAATTGTGTGCACCTCCATATGCAGTACGAACTAGGTAAATGATGTCGTCTCCGTCGAATTGCCAGTCAACATACTGATAACCTATTTTTTGTGCCGCATCTGGTTCGGACAGACCATTATCATCATCCATTAACGTCTTTACGTAATGCCATCGCCGTAAATCATTAGAATAAAACAAGGCAAGCACATTTCTCTGGAAATGATAAACAGGATTAACACACGGATTCGATAAGGTCCAGTATCTGCCTGTCGTAGAATCATGCCGTATGGTGAACTTGGTTTTGCCACCTGGAAATTCGATGTAATCAAAAGGACTACATGAAACCCGAAGTCCACCTTCGTCGACACGAATAATAGTAGCGCGATCAACGACCGGTGTTGTCCGTGTTCTAAGGATGTTCCATATCTCACCAGAAGGTGTCTCAACAATATTGCCTTCGAGCCAACCCGCCCCGGCAGAGCCTCCCCAATCTTCCGGATCCGCATCTTGGTCATATACTAACTCGTTGCTCTTACGCCAATTGCCAGAATCAAGTAGATCCGCTCCAGCATCACACGAAATCACAAAAGACCGAAAACCCGATGCAAACACCGGGGGATCTATATTCTCAAACGCTCGATATAACCTACCATGAATATTGACAACCGGAGTCGGTGCGCAGTGGTAGTTCGGACCAATTTGCCCTGGCCCACCACGAAAAAGCAGTCCTGACTTTGAGTCAGAGGGATGCGTCCATGTATTTCCTTCATCACTCGAACGACGGATCACAATATGCCCATTATGCGCAGAAGTCCCCAACAGGTAAACCATGTCTTTGTGAACAAAAAGGCTACTCCAAAACGCTCCTACAATATGAGTTATCTGGTTCCAAGTCTTACCATCATCTTCAGACCGATATACAGTCGTTAGACACTCCTCCCCTTCATGGTTCCGCGGGGATCCAGGACCAAAGTAGTCGTGTGTCGCCAAGATATGACCACTAGGTGTTCTAACCAAACTAGGACTACCCAAGTATGTTTTCGTCGAAGGGTCTTGATAGGTCACCTCGCTAATCCACTGCAATCGAAACTCACCTCCAAATAGAAGGCCCAGTAGCACTAGTGCCGAACTACTGAGCCTTTATACACAAACGCACTAGTGAGCCAAGAAACCACCCGACAGACGATCAATTTCTGCTAGTGCCGCTTCTAACCCGGTCTGTTTTGTTGCTACGTGCTGCATTTGTATATTAACAACCTGTGACCAGAATCGGGGATCCGTAACCACAAAACGTGGAACATTATTGGGATTACTTACTGCATCCAAAACAGCCTGGATTGTAAAGAGATCCGAGTGTTCTGCATAATAAGTGAGATTCTCACGCAGGGCATTGATACGCGAACGATCATCAACAAGCTTTTCCCCACTTTCCTTTCGAAGTGTAAGGAACTTAACCCATTCCCAAGCCGCGTCCATATTCTTGCTTTGCGAATGAATTGCGAACCCCTGTCCATCAGAAAACCATCCATCTTGAACCGGACCCATAGGTTGCCGAATATGTCCAACACTTGCAGATTTGCCTAGAGTAATCTTATAGTTATCTATTGTCGACGGTATGTCGTGGAGGGAAATAGAAACATTATTATAGGAAATACCTATGTTGCCCGGTTCACTAACCCACAGGGGAGCAACTCCTTCGTCATAGAGCGACATAAGGTAATCTATTGCATCACGGGCTGCCTGGGACTGGAAGTTTGATGAACTAGGACCAACAATCTTGTCGAAGATGCCACCACCCGCCTGATGAGTAAGGGCCATCCAATACGCCCAGTCAACGCGCTTACTACCATCTATTACTAGTCCATACTGCTTCGTAGACCCTTCCGGTGTCCTTTGTGTTAACTTTCGTCCTAACTCACGAGCTGTCTCCCACGTCCATTTCGGACCTTCTTCGGGATATGGTATGGCAGCTTCATCAAAGTGACTCTTGTTATAGCTAGCCGTCCAGGTTAGGACTTGGTACGGCATTCCATAGCGCAAAACCGACTCACCTTCGTATGTATACGACTGCAACATACCTGGAATAAAGGCATCCTCATGAAAATCAGGATCGTTTTCCATCAGTTCAGTAAGATCGAGAAGGATACCCTTAAGGGCAAACTGCAAGGCATCGAAAGATGAGATAGCTATGACATCAGGGGGAATTCCGGCAGCCGTTCTAACCGTTAAGGCATCAACAACATTTCGTTGAATTTCGAGCCTGATCTCAATGTCTGGGTTCAACGCCATAAACTCATCAGCAAGCTCTTCTAGAAATTCGATGTCTTCTCCGAACATGAATTGCCACACCATATGCTCTAGCACTATCGGCTCTTGTGAATAAACAGTTCCCGCTATCATTGCTAGAACAAGTACAAGTACAAAGCAGATCGTTCGTCGTGAGTGCATAAAAGAATCTCCTCCTCATTTTTAAGACTCCACCATACGGCTTTGAACCGTTCTCCATTTTCTTTTAGATCCTGATATATTAGTAGTTCCTTCTTTCGTAGTTATATCCCGGAAAGGCACCCTACATGAAAGGGCTCCTTTCAACAACATATTGATACCCTAGTACTACGCTTATTGAGCTTTATTGTTTCCGTATAGAATGACTACGACGCATTGTCCTTCGTGTAAATCCCATTACCGAACAGTACAGTACTACATTCGGGGCTCGCCCAATACTGCATTTCTTATAAACAGCGTAATACTTGAGAATATGCGAACAACCTATGATAACCGTAATCTCCGACAGATGAGTACTGTCCTTTCTTGCTCTATATTTTGGCCGTTATCGACCAATTTGTCCATGCTAGTGAGCCTTACGAAGCTCCACCAACAGAACATTCTACGCTAGCTGGTCTCAATACCTGTTTTCTACCAAATCATTCATATTCCATTTTTCATCACAGACTTTATCTCATCGGAGGACAGTGCCTTGTTCCAAATGATGAAGTCGTCCATTAGCCCTCCGAAGGGTCTTGCATCATCAATGGTAAGCCCTATTCGAGCACCCATATCCCAATCCTGCATCATACACATTCCCCTGCTTACTACCTGTTTGAATACCTCCTCACCGTTGATATACACAGCCCCGTATCCCTCGGTGGCACTATATACTGCTGCGAAATGAACCCACTCATCCCAAACTACCATTCCAACCTGCATATCGAAAACGGTCTGCATGTTGCTTGTGCGCACAAGCCAACGATACTTGCCGTTGGTTCGCACTTCGGGATGGAAAATCCAGGTACCATCAGAACCCCGGGCATTGAAGATCTCCCGGACATCCCCCGCAGAGACATTGATCCACGCAGGGGCGTATTTAGTTATTGGGGGGAGAAGAGTTGGTCATCAAATCTTCCGTTTACCCAATCCAAACGTAGGTGAAGTAGATGGTTGAACCCTTCCTCACTCCAGCGCATACCCACTCCTTTG
>JALNWK010000081.1 GCA_023230925.1 Limnochordia bacterium | reverse complement strand
GATAATTTGAGCAAAACGGTGACAAAGAGGGTGGCCTTCTAGTCCGTGACAGTGGCCTTATCTGACCGTGAGGGTGGCCCTCTTTCTCCGTGAAGGTGGCCTTATTCGATCGGAATACTCAATCTCAATGTTAGACCCAACTCCAGTTTCCCGGAGAATAAATCGTGCTTGATGCCAGGATGAAAGGACAAAACCCCCTCGGCGAGCTCTGTAAAGATCCTGAAGGAATCAGGATGCAGGAGACACAACTGATCTCTTTTTCCCGGATCTAAGCATAGTGATCATGTTGTACAGGATAATCCAGATACCCGGGGGACTGTTGCAGGGGAATGATTCTAGGTCTTCCTTTCAAAAACCTAATGGTGCTTGGGATTTCCATAACGCTAACCATATTACATTCCACAGAATAGAGAACTTCCGTCGGTTAGCAATACCAACAACCCAGTTTCCTAACGTAAGATGGTATGGCAGGCTTTGTTTCAAAGCCGTCATACCATCTTTACTAATCACGTCTTTTCAAATCACTAAACTATTCTAGCGCAGTAGTATCCTAATGCCGGACTTTGTTCTTAGCTTACTACCCCTTCTATATATAAGCCGGGTAAAACCTCCAGCACTTAATTGACCAACGCTTTCAGTTGTGCATCAAGTTCACTTTGAATTCTCTCCAAAGCGGTCAACACCGCGGTAGTCCCGTTTATAATCGGGTTAAACCAACGTCGCTGATTCTGATTAACGATTCGCCCAGTACCAAGAATACTCTCCTCTACTGCCCTTCGTGAATGCGAAACACCGCCGTCAATGAACTGAACAAGAACGTGCTCCTTTATCTCCATTACATCCGTGATCTTACTCACATATACAGGAAGAACAGAACGCCTTGCCGGAATATCACCGGTTAGTTCGCTCCAAAGAGCTTGGCCTTCAACTCCTGTAGCAAACTTGACAAACTCCCAGGCTTCTTCCTTGTACTTAGTATTCTTGTATATGAAAAGAGCATCCACCCAGCGTGTGTTTGCCCGGTTTTGAGCCAAGGGAACTGGTGCCATATTCCAGTCAAAACTCATACCGCCGGTACGCGTCTCCTGGATAAACTGCTTGACCTTCCACGTACCTATCCAGTCCATGCCTAGTCTGCCTTGCTGGAAGCCACGCACAACATCTATTCCCTTGTTCGGACCTTCAGCTGCATAGTTCATGCAAAGATACTGAAGTGCTTCGTACGCAGTTACGTTTTCTGCTCGCGTCATAGTGGATTCAGTGGCTTTCCCTGTTTCATATGCTTCGGGGACAAACCAATCTCCACCAAACATCCAAGCAATATCGGGAAGATACAAATCTGTGGCTCGACTAACACCCAACTGACGCGCAGCACCATCTTGTCCAACTTCCGTCAGACGAGCGCTGTAACTTAGGAGATCATCCCAGGTCCATTCATCTGAATCCCAGTCCATTGTCAACGGTGCTAAGCCATACTCATCGAACATATTCCTGTTCCAGAAGACCACCTGCGTGAACACGTTTAACGGCATACCATATACTGTCCCATTCACCTCATATGAACGAAACACGCCCGGTAGGTAATCATCAATATCAAGCTCGGCAGCATCCCGCTCGATGAGCTCGTTAAGGCCTAAGATCCATCCACTGTGTATAGGCAACAGGCGATCATTACTGCCGTAATGTATGTCTGGAGCCAAACCGGATGCAATTAAGCTACTCAGCTTTTCGAAAAAGCCTGCCCCGCCTCCACCAGATATGAGTTCTACCTTAACCCCTGGATTCGCCTCTTCGAAAGCTGCAGCTACCCTCTCCGCCCACTCTGTCTCCAGTGGGACTGTTCTATGCATGTAGGTAATCGTTACCTCAGCTTTGCTTACTCCTGAAAATGTAACTAATAATAGTATTACCAACACCCGGATGTGTCTGTACCTTCTCATTGTCATATACCTCTTTCCTCTAGATATGATGAGCTCACAAGAGTGCTACACATGAGCCCCATTGCCTCAATATCACCTTGCGAGCACCGAATCAGGAGTAAAATCTTTGTAGTCTAGGACCCGCCCAAAGGTAATTCGGTTGGCATCATGATAGTTTCGTGCTCCTTGATACGCTGTCCGGACTATATAGATGATGTCTTCACCGTCGAACCGCCAATCAGGATACTGAAACCCGGTCATTCGAACGGAATCTGCAAAACTCATACCCTGATTGTCCGTCATTAACGTCTTTGCATGATACCAACTCCGTAGGTCCTTCGAAACAAAAAGTGAAAGGACGTTCCGCTGACTCGAATATGAAGGATCCGTATTCTCATTGGTAAGCGTCCAGTACAAACCCGTACTCTCATCTCGACGAATCACGAACTTGCTCTGTGCACCTGGAAATTTAATGAAATCATCTGGCGTAAATGTGATCAAAGAACCTTCTTCGTGTATTTCAATCATGGCCGCGCGATCCACATACGGTGTAGAGTTGACACGCAGAATATTCCATAGTCTTCCGTCAGGGCCTTCAACAATATTCCCTTCAGCCCAGCCTGTTGTCGGTGCCGACCCGGGAGGGTCCCATGATTGGTTGAATACCAGTTGGTTACTTATCGTCCAATTACCAGCATCTAGTAGATCCGCATTGGAATTGGCTGAGATAACTAGCGCTTGGTAATCGCTAAAACCAGGCATGGTAGGATCAGCCGCATTCTCGAATGCGCGATACAGACGACCACCTACCTCCAACACAGGTGTTGGAGCCCCGTGATATCGCGGCGGAGTTCCCCATTGACCCCCAGGGAACAGAAGACCGTTTTTCCCATCAACCGGTTCAGTCCAGGTTATTCCACCATCGGTTGACCGCACAATAACTATACTTCCGGGACCAGCTGATGTACCCAGCAAGTAGAGCGCACCATTGTGCTCAAAAAGGCTTGCCCAATATACCCCTATAAGGTCAGTCAAATGCATCCAGTTCTCTCCGTCATCGGTTGAACGGTAGACACTAGTCATGTTGGGTAATCCTAGCCAGTTTTTGGAGGCACCCGGGCCAAAGTAGTCATGCGTGGCAATAATATCGCCATTCTTCAATCGGATCAAACTAGGGCTTCCCAGATAGATGTTAGTAGTCGGATCCTGATACTTTACCTCACTAACCCACAGTGGATCGGGGCTAATCGATGTGTCGCTACTTAATTCATGCTTCGACATGTATTTCGACTTCAAGTACTCCTCGACTTGCCCCCTCTCTAGGTCAGATAGTCTGGCGTTGTAAATAAGTATCTCGGCAATTAGCCCGCAAAGGTGCCCCTCGGTTCGCGAGGCCCAATCACGTTTGCCAATGAACAAATCATCTGAATTTCCTTCGGACGACAGGACATCCTTAATTACATTTCTTAATACTCCATTACCGTAAAGTCTAATCTCCCCATCTACAGGATCGTAGGAATAGGACGATATGTATGGAGTATCTGAAGAGAAATGATGTGCACGGTCCCAAGACCCAGCAACGCCCAAACCACCAAGAGGTGTTACGAACCAACCATCAACGCTAATACCATCAGCATTACTCTTTTTCTGGAGTAGTCTAAACCCGCTTTCATACTGATAGACAATGAATACTGTAAAACCTTCTACAGGATTTAGTACATCATCATGGGCTACCCGCAGAAACGTGTTTCCCCCATCAAATCTTATTGAAGGGTGCCCGTTAATACCTTTCAGATCAAAAGAAGGCTCTTTACCGGTTTTCGACATAGCATGACGACCATTCCCGGACTGATCCTCCCATATGCTAACTAGGTTATTCCGCGATATTACTCCAGCATCAGCCTTGAGCCAGAGCTGAAGATTATTCGTGGGTAAGTCCATATCCTGAGCGTATACAATACCGCACGTTAGAAGACTTACGAGAACAACAATGCCATATTGCAGCATTTTCATCATTCGCCCTCCTACAAAGTGCCTGAAAACATCGATACCATCCTCTGTAGCGATACGCAGTATAGACCACTTACCTCGGTATATACCGTTCCATGACAATTCATTGACCCTGAATAAAACATGCATACACACATTTTATCTTCAACTTAACCCGGGACTAGCAAAAAACTGAGCAATTAGAGTCCGTACTTGTCAATAAGGTACTGCTCAACTTCAACTCGACTATCCTCTGTAAGGGTGGCATTATAGATGATTAGTTCGAACAAGTCACCACTCCATGGCAATTCATTGGCTCCAGGGTAGTTGCGCTTACCAACATAAAGATCGTCTTCGTTCGGAACCTGAGCACAGACATCGTTAAGGGTTGCACGTAGTTCACCACTGCTATAGGTCTTTATCGTGCCTGTACTAGCATCAAATACACTGGTCTGAAGGTAAACAGTCCCACCTTCAGGAAACAAAGAGGCACCTTTTCGATATACTCCAGATACTGCTAGACCTTGCGTAGCGACAACAAACCAGGCATCTTCGCCAGTTCCGGTATGAGCACTTTTCTTCTGTGCCAGTCGGTTTCCCGAAGTGTTGCGGTGAACCAAGAATAGTGTGAACCCTTCGCCTGCATTAAGACCATCGCTGTGCGGAATCCTGATAAAGGCTGTTTCATCAAACCTGATACCACTATGAAACCCAAAAGCATTCTTAACGACCTTTGGCGCTGTTTCAGTTTCGATCACTGCGTCATTTTTCTGACTAGATTGGTCTTTCCATAGAGCTAATGCCGATGATTGGTTTTCCGTAACTCCCTTATCAGCCATAAGCCACAGTTGCAGTCCGTCATATGGTATGATTGGTTCTTCAATTGGATCATCGATAGGTGCTCCGTTATCCTCCCCAACTTTGACTGCAAGACACCCTACCGAAAAGCTGACCAACATCACTGCTACCATTAGACCAAGACATACATCTCTCATTGTCACGGCACATAACACCCTTTCCATGCAGTTGGTTGTTTCTCATAAAGCATCTGGAGTAAGACTACGAAACCTGCTAACACGTCCAAAAGTGATCCGATTTGAATCATGGTAGTTCGGTGCCCCATTATAGGCGGTACGAACGAGGTATATAATGTCATCTCCATCAAATTGCCAGTCAGCATACTGAAACCCAGTCACGCGCACCGAGTCACCAAAATCCATTCCTTGATCGTCATTCATTAGCGTTTTTGCATGGTACCAACTCCGTAGATCCGGTGAAACATAAAGGGAAAGAACGTTCCTCTGACTCGAATGTGCAGGACTTGTGTTGTTATTAGTAATCGTCCAATACAAACCTGTACTCTTGTCTTTACGGATCACAAACTTGCTCTGTCCACCTGGAAATCGGATGAAGTTATCTGGTTCAAAAGTGACTCGAGAGCCTTCTTCGTGTATCTCGACCATAGCAGCACGATCCACATACGGTGTAGAATTGACACGCAGAATATTCCATAGTCTTCCATCAGGACCTTCCACAACATTCCCTTCGAGCCACCCTGTTGTCGGATTTGAACCCGGTGGATCCCAATCCCCATTAAAGTAAATCTCATTACTCATTCGCCAATTGGACGCATCAAGCAAGTCCTTTTCAGCATCAACGGAAATAACGAAAGTAAGATAACCACGCATCCCTGGCATATCAGGATCTGCGGCATTTTCGAATGCGCGGTAAAGCCGACCGTCGACTTCCAAAACAGGTACTGGTGCCCCATGATAACGAGGGGGCATACCCCATTGTCCTGGACGGAAAAGCAGACCGCTCTTATCATCAACTGCTTCCGTCCAAGTAGATCCTCCATCTTGAGAACAGACAATGGCAATACCGCCCATACCTGACGAATTACCCAAAAGATACACGTTGCCATGATGCTCAAAGAGAGTAGCCCAATAAATCCCCACCAAATCCGTCGAGTGTTCCCAGGTCTTCCCGTCGTCTTTCGATACGTAAACACTTGTCATGTTTGAGCGACCGAGGGTATCCTTCGGCGCATCTGGACCAAAATAATCATGCGTAGCAAGAATGTCTCCATTATTCAACCGAATCAGACTAGGACTTCCTAGGTAAGTCTTAGTATCCGGGTCCTGCCACTTGACTTCACTAATCCAAAGTAGCTCTTCTGAGCTTTCTGTTCTCTTGGAAGGGGCTTGAATCAGATTGTCTGTCATATCCAGGACTCCCACTTTGATGTAATCCCATAGGACGTCGTTTGAACCATCTGCACCAGCGAATGAGATCCCCAGTCTGTAAACACCATATTCCGGCGGAACCTGGTTGTCTCTAAAGGGTAAGATCTTAAGGAAAACACCGTCTACATAAATCTCTGCTGTTCGGTTCTCCAGATCAAATACTACCGTCTGCAAGTACGACTTACGTTGATCGCTATCCGCAAAAATCCCAAGATTCCATGGATGTACCGATACGTAGTTTGGCCAGTTCATTTCGCAATTCCACAAATCAACACCTAATAGGCCGTTACGATCCACCCATACTTTCGACTGAAATACGATTCTCGTTTTGCTACTTACCGAAACATCAAGGTTCAGAATCGCTCGATTTTGCTTATCATCTTTATTTGACGCCTTCAGCACACGGCCGCTCGATGCTTCATCAAACTCCTCAATAGACCATGATACTCGACGATTACTGAAGAAAGTCCATCTCTCATCAATAATCTCACCAAGCTGATAGTCAGCAAAGTCATCCACACAAAGCCAGTTTACGTGTTCAATCAAGTCATTGGCTTGCGCTGATGTATACGTACATAGTATCAAGACAATAAGAAAAACTCCGATTAGTGAGTCTGCTGCAATTCCCAAACTTATTACCTCCATAACTAGGAGTGTGGGGCCTAACGGAACCTTTGGAACCATCATCCGGACAAGTCGATCTAATGGGAAATCTGGACCACTCCGTATTTAGTTTGCTCCTAGTTCGACTCCATTCTCCATCACACACCGAATCTCATCAGCTTGTAATGCCTTATTCCAAATAATGAAATCGTCCATAGTGCCTCCGAAGGGACGTCCGTCATTAATGGTAAGTCCAATTCGCGCACCCTTACCCCAATCTTGAATCATATCTATCCCTTTTGCTACCTGTTGTCTGAATACTTCTTCGCCGTTGATATATAGGGCGCCATATCCTTCGGTAGCACTGTATACTGCTGAAAAGTGAACCCAACTGTCCCATGTAACCTCTCCAACTTGCATGTCAAAAATAGTCTGCATGTTGCTTGTCCGCACTAGCCAGCGGTACTTCCCATCTGCTCTAACTTCTGGATGGAAGACCCACGTCTCATCAGAACTCTGAGTATTGAATATTTCCCGTGTTTCTCCCGGCGAGACCTTGATCCATGCCATAATAGAGATCTCATCCTTTGGAATCAATGCCGATGGAAACCCTGAAAGGTCCACAAAACTCTTACCCACAAACTGTCCAGCTAAGCCCCTCACTCCTTGTACGGAGTTAACTGTACCACAAACCATACCGTTAATACCATTTCCTGACTGGTCCATCACTCGGCCATCGACGATTTCATCAAAGCTGTAATACAATACAACGAAATCGTCCGACGGTGCTGCTAAGACACCTACTGTAAGAAGAATAACAGTCACCAACAACATGTTCAGCCACCCAATATAGCGCATTAGAAATACCCCTTTCAGATAATTGTTATATAGTAGTTACTCAGTACTGTTGCCGTCAGAACCGTCCGTCGCGTTTCTATTAGCGTAGCACTTCCCACCAACACCCGTTTACATCATCCAAAGCCAGATTTCCATACTTAGTAGCACATCTACCCAACTTGTCAGAAGAAACTGCGTAACAACATTACTTCGCTGCAACTGGTCTCCGACTACATGCCATCCGCCCCCTAGTTCTTTATCGCCGAACATGGTTCCCTAGTACTAAATATGTATTCGACAAGCAACGCGGCCTTTCCTTCTAACTTGGGGGCTTTCTTTGATAGAAACCGAGTCAACCGCCGGATACCTGAGGCTAGATGTTTCATGTTAAATTGAACTCGGCAAACAGGTCGTCAAGACTCTAGAAGAACACAGATAATAGCCTTGTCATGGTGACAGCGATAGGCAGCTTGACGGGGAGATTGGTTATCTCTAAGCATGGCAAACATAACATGGCGGAGGAGACGTTTGGAACATCATCATCGTTTTTCGAGGATGACGAGTAAACATGGTTTTAGTGATAGCAAACAGAGGATCGCGGGGAAGGTCTAAACTTTTTGGCTGCCATTCCCTAAGAAAGTCGAGTGCCAAACACACGGCGGTAGCATTTCTCGGTGCAAAGGGTGTTGAGTAATCCGGTTCATTTTGAGCCACGTATCCGAACAAAGTTGGCCACCATTCCGGATTGTGAGGCATTATTTGCACTAGCCTCTATAATGCGTTCATACATCAGTTTTCTGATGCGAATGCATGTAAAGCAGGACCGATTACGGTCTGACCCCCTAAATTCGGACATTATGCTACAATGGCTGTCCTTCTTATAGAATTGCTCATGAATGCTTGGTGATACTGTCGAGGGCTTTGGTAGTTTAGGCTACCATGTCTACGT
>JALNWK010000080.1 GCA_023230925.1 Limnochordia bacterium | reverse complement strand
TTGGCTCACAAAGCTATAATCCTAAATATGAATGGTAATTCGTATAGACTGAGAGACCGCATGCAACTAGAAGAAAATACCTAAGTTGGGAATAAAGTGATCCATCAAGGCCTAACATCCTTCCAGGTGGATCACTTTCAGATTAGAAAAAGTGGATCACTTTTACGTTAGAACGTGGATCACTTTTATGTTGACAAACACAGGAGTTCAGAACACAAGCAGACCGGACTAGCTAATCTGTTCCCCTTAACCTGGCCAAGCAGTCTATGTAGTCACTGCTAATATCATCGCCAATGGTTTACAGTTACCTTTGGGCCTACATACATGAAAGCTCGTTATTCACATGTCATCCGCTATTCGCTCACCTTTGGTCATCTAGTTTGCCAAATAGGCGATCCTAAGCTAGCTAATCACAACAATAGTCTCATACACGATTAGTTCAGAAAACACAAAAACGCCGTTCTGCAAGCATCACAATGACGCCCTGCTCGAACGACTTTTCTCCATTTCTCCAGTCTCGAAAGCGGACACAACCGACAGTTTATTTCCTTTATAATATCAAAGGGACCAGTTTTTGTCAAGCACATCGCGAGTATGAGTCAACTATATACCTGGATGATTTTCCCACAATAGCCTAGCAATTCCTCGGATTAGACACCCTTAGTCTAGGTGCGAGCATCATATCGGGTCGGAAGCAGTTGCCAATACCTGCCCCACTGCTCCTTGGAAAAGCGGAAGTATCGCCTACATCCCGCTAGCGCTCGTTACCTGCACCCATGTTAACAAACCCTTTTTTCGAATTCACAGAGGCACGCCAGGGATGTCCTAAGAAGCTCTTGTAGGACTAAGCTTCTTGCCAGCTACGACGTCTCGCCACAAACCAGATGATCACCAAAGATACACAAACCATGATCGTCACAATACTAGAAAACCGTTGTATGTTCAGCGTCTCCACCCGCATGACGTACCTCATTCCTTCATGCACATAGGTCAATGGCAGAAACTTCGCTAATTGAAATAGGTAATCGGGAAGTAATTCCATAGGGAAATAAGTCCCTGAGAAAAAGATCATGATCGTAACGAACACACCGGCTAGTTGCCCTGCTGTTTGTGCTTTAGAGACAAAGAGTGTAATCAAGGCGCCAAAGGCCATCATGGCAAAGGTTGATACCATGGTAAACAAAACAAATAACGGCCAGTTAATGGAGAACTGGACTTTAAAGACCAGGTGGCTTACAACCAGAATGATTAGTGCGGCAACAAAGGCAACCAACATCCGCGTAAAGATCAGACTAATTAGAAAAAGCTCAAACCGCATGGGTGTGGCAAGCATTCTCTTTAGTACACCTTGTTCCTTAAAGCGCATTAGAGAACCGGCAATAGTGGAAAGACCAGTGGACAAAATGGCAATGGCGATTATCCCAGGGATCATGTATTCTAAGTGGGTAATCCCCGCTCTGGCCACAACCTCTTGTTCAGCTACCACCATAAAATCAACGATGCCTGCCCGTTTTTTATCAAAGGCGTCGGAAATGGACCGAGCCACTTGGGTATGATAGGACTTCTGCTGTAGGTAAACAGGGTTCATATAAAACACGAGCTCTCCACCATCCCAGCTAAGACCAAAGGAAACGTTACGATCTCGGACATCCTCTATAGCAGCCTCGCGACTTGGGGCTAGGGAAATAGAAAGATGCTCCATACCTGCAAGCACCTCTTCAAGCTCCCTACTGCCAGGAGCCTTCTTGTCAAAGTATGCGGAGATACTCACGTTCGGTTCGGCATCGGACATAACATCGTTATCCTGAAAGACAGAGCCAAAGATTAGAAGAAAGACAAGGGGAAAGGCTAAGGAAAAGAAGACCGACTGCTTATCCCGGATGAAGTTTAGAGTTAGTGCCCGAAACAAGGCGATTAATTGGCGCATCAGTTGACCTCCCACTTGAAGTTCTTCAGACTATACAGTAGACAAAAAACTAACCACAGGCCCGGAACTAGAACATTTAGCAGCGTTGTTGTTTCCGAAGGATAAACACCGAGGGCGTCTCTGAGTCCATTGGCCAAGTAGGTGACCGGATTAACTAAAGCGATCCAACGAATCACCGGCGGTGCCTGTAATACTGGGAAGAACAGACCACCTAGAAACATCATCGGGTAAGTCACAATGTTGGCCATAGCCGCCCCTGCACTGACGTTCTTGGCAGCTGCAGCAATGAAAAAACCAAAGGATAGAAGCACAATTACCGCATACACCAAGTAGAAAAGGGCTGCCGGTGTAAGTAGGTTGAGCTTTGCATGAAAAACCAAGGCTCCAAAGAAGTAAACCACGACAGATCGCACGAGGCAAGTCAGAAGAAAATAAAAGAGCAAACCGAGAAAGTAGCTGCCTGTGGAGATAGGGGTCACAAAGTAACGTCGTAGTACCCCTCGATCCCTGTATGCTAAAAGCCCTCCCACCACAACAGATAACCCAGTGGTCAAAAAGTTCATAATCAGTATTCCGGGAATAATGTAGCTGGCAAAGGAAAAGACCCTGCCCTGTACCGCAACCTCACAGGTTTTAAAGCCCACTAGCATCCTAGGATCAGCAAAACCTGCCTCTATGGCAATACTCTTGTTAATGCCGTTTAAGACCTGTCCAAAGGCAGATACCGCCGCTTCAGACAACTGATCGTTGGGACGGCTATATACCATAATCTCCGCAGGGATAAGGGGCTGATTCCCGGCCGCCAACGGCAGATTGCGGCGTACTGCACTACTAAAACCAGCGGGGATCACAATGACAATGTGTCTTTTGCCCTTTTCCAGTGCTTCTAGTTCCGCCTGTTGACCTTTATGGGATTGGTGCACCTTAAGCCAGGTCTCCTGCTGGCTTATCTCAAGAAGGGTCCTTTCAACGATGGCTGCTACACCCTCCGGGTAGTCCTGATCTAAGTTAACAAGACCAACTGTCATCGTCACAGCAGCCTGATTACCCACATTGGCAAAAACCAGGTTTAGAATCGTCATGAGAATCACTGGAAACACCAAGGTCCAAAACAGGTCAAATCGGTCCCTTAAGGCGGTAAGTAGATATTGCCGGAAGATGGCTCTTGCTGCACGCATTTAGTCCCGCAACCCCCTTCCCGTCATGGACAGGAAAACGTCCTCTAGGTTCGGCTGCCGCAGTGCTAGGTTCTCTAACACTACATTGGACCCTTTTGCCCAGTCAAGAAGCACAGGCAATGCCACAAGGATGTCCTTGGTATAGACTAACCAGCGCCCATTTTTTTCACTAATCTGCTCGAATTGTGCCTTTAGCTGCTGTACCTGCACATCACTCAGGGTAGCTTTGGCAAACTCGATAATGTTATCCTGACCAAGTTGGTCGATCAACTCTCGGGGAGTACCATGGGTAATGATCTGCCCCCGATCCATGATATATACATAATCCGAAAGGTATTCAGCTTCCTCCATGTAGTGGGTAGTTAGGAAAACAGATTTGCCGTCCTCGCGGAGGGAGCCTATCAACTCCCAGATGTTCCGTCGTGCCTGGGGGTCTAGTCCCGTGGTAGGCTCATCCAGAAAAATGATGTCAGGATCGTTAAGTAATGCCAAACCAATAGATAGTCGCTGCCTTTGGCCTCCGGAGAGTTCTTCAACGTATGCCCGTGTTTTCTCCGTTAGGGAAACCCGCTCAAGGATGGTTTCCACCGGTAACGTCCTTGAGAAAAAGGACGAAAAGACTTCTAAGACTTCAATAACCCGCAGCCTGCTAATAAACCTAGTATCCTGGAGGAGGACACCCATTCGATCTTTTTGCAGGGGCCCAACGGTCTCACACTCCTGCCCCATAATAATGATCCGACCAGAGTCGGGTTTTTTTAGTCCTTCGAGGATTTCTATCGTAGTCGTCTTTCCAGCACCGTTTGGACCTAGTAAAGTGAAAACCTCTCCCTTTCGGACATGAAATGAGACACCATCTACTGCCTTAACAGGACCATATGCTTTCCGCAAATCATGTACTTCGATGACCTTCGCAACCATATCTGCAGTCTCCAAGAAAGCCACTCCCCTTTCTACTCCCGGAGGGGAGTGGCTAGTTCAAATGTAAAACTTAAACCGATGCCATTCATACATACACTATTCTATCATAGTATGCGGAATCCTGTGGGGGAGAAGACTACAGACTTATCTGACTACCAGCTTCCGGCCACCTGTTGGGGAAAGTCACAATCTAGCTTTCCCGAAAAAGTGTTCTTCGAGCATCTGACAAAGACAATGATAGATCAGAATGTGATGTTCTTGGATTCGATCCGTACCCTGTCCGGGTGCCTTAATGGAAATATCTGCCATCTGTGCAAGTTTGCCGCCGTCGGGGCCAGTAAGACCAATCACCGTCATGTCCTTAACATGCGCCACTTGGGTTAGGTAGGCAATATTCGCCGCATTACCACTGGTACTAATACCGATAAATACATCATTAGGTCGACCAAGGGCCCATAGTTCTTGTACCGGTTGCATGTACCTGATGGAAAAGTCATTATCCACAGCAGTACTCAATGCAGGATTAAGCCCTAGTACAACACAACGAAGCCCACCTTCCAGATTGGCAGCAAGCTCACTGCCTCCCCAACATGTCTGCAGCCTCTCTTTTCTCGCCTGGTCAATTTCCCTGGGAAGCAAATAGGATTTTAGTAACTCTCCGGATATGTGCAGGGCATCGGCCATGCTGCCCCCATTCCCATAGACATAGATAGTACCGCCCTGTTCTAAGGATAACCTGCAAGCGCTAAATGCACGTAACAGATCCCCGCTTACATCCAGTAAATGAGGATTACGCCGTTCAAACTCTTGGAGCACCCAAGGCTTATTGCTCCCTTCGCTCTTGCTGCAAACCGGATTATAACAGAGGTCTTGCGATAGGCTTTCCATGGCAAGCGGTGTTCGTAGCACATCCACTTCGACCCCACTAACCCCCACGTCAAAACCAAGGACCTCCAAGAGCCTTCGCATTGGTGCTAGACCAGTTGTACCTACTAGGGCAATCTCCTTTGTCTTTGCTAGAAAGCCGGCTAGACAAGCAAGATCCTGGCCCAGGGTAGCACCCCACGCAGCCGTATTAGAGGATCGCCACAGACCTAAAGGTGTCAACTCAGGATATACACAACATGGGACACCCGCGTGCCAAGCATTGTAAGACATAGAGTACTCCAGTTGGGAAAAGTGCTCGGAATGATTCCTCATGAATCGACCTACTCCTGCCCCTAGACCCAGACCATCCCATGCGGCCTTCCGTACCGCTTCGTTAAGATGTGTAACTACCTGCTTATTAGCAGAGCCTTGACCCAACTGTCCATGCATGGCTAACTCAAATTCCTCCGGCAATACCTCACCGTCTAAGATCAAATAGTCGATACACCCTCTACTTAGAAGCTGATTCAAGAAAGAAACAAGCTCTTCGGAGAAAGACTCATGATCCACAAACCCAATTACCGGAACAGCACTATTCTTGTAGTCTACAAGCTGTTTGAGAGTCCTCTGCAGATTAAACGAAGCTTTGCGGTCTGACTCCTGGGAATGGGTATAGGCTGTATCATTGGCTCTATTTGCGTCAATATTGCGATCGGTCATTGGACTGCCTCCTAAAAACGTCCTGTGGAATACAAAGCTGCGGAGATTGCCGCGTAGTTGCCAATCTCCTCGCCCAAAGCAGCAGGAAGAATACGACATGCCGCAAGGGACATTGGCAACGCCTCTTCGGATAAGACCTGGCGCATGGTTGGTTCAAGGAACTGTTGGCATCGTCCGTAGATACTGCCAAGGACAATGGCCTCTGGATTTAGTAAGTCGATAAGGATTGCCAAGCCCATCCCCAGATAGCTGCCTGAAAGGGCTAGTATCTCCTGGGCTATATCGTCGCCGCGGGCAGCAGCTTCCCCCACATCCTTTGTGGTAATCTGATCAATGGTTCCAGGATTGAAGCTGACCTTACCTTGTAGCTTTCTTGCCCGTTCCTGAGCCAATTGAGCAATTCCTCCCCCACTGCAAAATCCCTCAAAGGATCCGTACTTATTATGTCCCTTGGGGCCCGTCTCGGCCATTCTAATGTGTCCAACCTCACCGGCCAATCCAAGGCTTCCAGTATACAAACGCCCATCAAGGATTAAGCCGGCACCCATACCAGTACCAAAGGTGAGAAAGACCATGCTTTCACTCCCTCGACCGGCACCAAATTTCCATTCAGCAATGGCACTAGCATCAGCATCATTCATCAGATAGGCCTTACCGCCAAAACGTTCCTCCAACAGATCAACAATAGGGATTTCGTCCCAGCCCGGCAGGTTAGGCGGAGAAAGGATCAGTCCTTTCTTCGTATCTAGGGGGCCACCACACGAGACCCCAAATATGGGTTCGGATTCTATGCCTAGATCCACGATGGCATTGAAAAGCATCTGTAAAGCTGTGTTTACATCCGAAGTAGCAAAACGTTTCACAGTGTTTGGCCTGTTGTCCTCATTAGCTTTAATCACGGCACACTTGGTCCCACCAATATCTAATCCAAATAGACTCATTTCAGTTATTCTCCTTATTGCTAAGCAAGACTATATCTCGCATTATTACAGTCCGTCCTCCTTACCACATGCTTCCGCGCGTGATCTACGCTGCTAAGCCCACACCGTCCGGTCTTAGCCACGACCATCCTCCTGGTAGTTTGACATACCGCTAGTTTAGTTCATTCAATGAATCAAGTATAACACGGATTGCTATTTCTGTGAACAAGAAGTTCCTTTCATCGCACTATATGGTTAAGACAGAGTTGCCTAAAGAATTCACCTGTATCCTTATTGGACGATCATGGAGCACTTTGGTTGGTGATTCAAAAACTTCTTCGGTGTGAATGTTTGAAGGCATGCGGAAGTAATAGTCGGTGACTTCTGCCAGTCTCGCTTTTGGTCATTTACGAACGAGTCAGATCTGCAGATGGAGACTGGTGGGTTATTCGAAGCGTCAAGTCTGATCAACACAAATACTAGAGTCCTTGACAAGTACAGTTACAACACCAATTAATAAGAGCAGAAAACCACCCGTGGCCTATTGGGCACTATGTACGTCCTTTCTATCTTCTAGTGAAAGCAAGGATATGGGATCTGAGAAATACTTATCCAATACAAGGGCAACCCCACCTAAGGCACTTGCATCATCACTCAGAGGGGAAGCACAGATCTCAACACAGTTCTGGGAGGCAAAACCCCGTCTGCTTACTCTTTCAGTTACCTCCGTTACTAATTCCGGCCATAACGCAATCAGCTGACCCCCAATAATGAGCAATTCGGGGTCATACAGGTTAATCAAAGAGGCCACGGCCCATTCTAAGTAATCCAGGGCCTGCGCAAAGGCTTTGTCGAAGTGCTCATCCTTCTTATTAAGGTTCATTAACGCAGCTTTGGTATCAGTAGGTATGGTGCCGAAGATGCTTTTCGCCAGACCAGGAATAGATAAATATAGTTCTAGACAGCCTGTATTCCCACAGGCACATCTTTCTCCTTTGAGGTCTACGGCAATGTGTCCAATTTGTCCAGCCAATTGATGCTTCCCACGGTAAATCCGGCCCCCGATGATCACGCCTGCACCAACACCAGTGCCCACAGACAAATACACAAGGTCTGTGCGATTCTTGCCAGCTCCAAACCAAGCCTCGCCCATCGCCGCGGTTCTTGCATCATCATCGATCGCTGTGGGAATACCATATCGTTCTTCGCAAATTGCCTTAAGAGGAAACTCGTCTAATCCAGCGAAATTCGGTGGTGACTTAATCACACCTGATGCGGCATCCAAAGGGCCCGGTATACCTATCCCCAGTCCAATCACCATTTTACCCCGCTTGTGCGACTCATGGATGCACTCGTCTACGGTTTCCCATAAACTGTCTATAAGAACGGTGCGATTAGGCTTAATCGCTCGCTGATTCTGGTGGATGATATTCCCCCCAAGGTCCGTCAAAAGGCATCGCACAAAATTCCTGGAAAGCTCTATCCCTATAACATAGTACGCATCTGCCACAAGACGTAGAAAAACCCTTCTTCTACCAGCTTTAGAAACAGTAGTACCACTTTCCTCGATCAAACCCACTTCCAGCAATTCCCTCGTCAGATTCGTCACCGTTGATGTCCTTAGTTTTACCTTTTCTGAGATCTGAACACGGGAAATTGGTCCATGTAGCCGAATGGTATTTAAGACCAGGGCTAAGTTATCCTGTTTGATAGTGTTTTGGTTGCTTCCCTGAGATTGTTTTGTCAATAGCTTCTACCCTAACTCAAAAGTATTCTGCAAGGTTCTGCTGGAGTTACATATATATTCTAACAGATGAGGGAACGAATATGCAATTATCCGCGAAAATGCCAACAAGAGCATCTTCTTCGGCACTGGATACGGTATGATTGCTATACTAAAGAAGGGAGACCGTCAAGTTAACTGTGTAAACTCCGAATCCTCCTAAGAGTAATTTGTGACCCGTTCTCCAAAGTAGACAGTCAACTGTGAGTATATTGTACCCCAATTGCGCATTACCTTAGTCCATC